>NZ_DASYDG010000010.1:0-271780 GCF_036499745.1 Pinirhizobacter sp. | reverse complement strand
GCTCGACGGCTATACCGACAGCCAGCACCAGTCTGGCCGGTTTGCCTGGGCATCGAACAATCGCCTGCGAAACCTGCCCGCATGGCTGGATTTCAAGCAGGTCGCACCGCCCGATACCAAGGTGTCGTTGCTGGTGGCGCTCGGGCTGCTGGTGGTGTGCATGGTCAACACCATCGGTTTGATGCTGGCGAAGTTCCTGCGTCGTTCGGGCGAGATCGGTGTCCGCCGCGCGCTTGGCGCATCGCGGGTGCAGATCGGCGTGCAATTCACCGTCGAGGCGGCCGTGCTTGGATTTGCAGGCGGCCTGCTGGGCCTGGCCATGACCTGGATCGGCATGCTTGCCATGCGCGCGGTGTTGCCCGAAGACATCGCAGCCCTGGCGCGGATGGATGGAAGCCTGCTGTCACTGACCCTGTGCATGGCCGTGCTCGCCACGATCGTCGCGGGCCTTTATCCCACCTTGCGGGCGACCTGGGTCCGACCCGCGCTCCAGTTGAAGTCGAACTGACCATGGCCATCACGCCCATCATCGTCGCATTGCGCCGCCACAAGGCCGGCGCCCTGCTGATCGGCATGCAGATCGCCCTGACGCTTGCGATCGTCTGCAATGCGCTGTTCATCATTACCTCGCGGATCGAACGGGTCGGCAGGCCGACGGGAATCGATGAGGCGAACCTGTTCAAGGTGAGCGTGCAGCGCACTGGGTTGCCCAGCGACGGTGCCGGTGCCAGGGCCCGGCTCGATGCCGATGTACGCACCGACCTGGCGGCGATCCGCGCGCTTCCTGATGTTGCCGACGCCTATGTCACCAACACCTTGCCCCTTGCCAACAGCAACTGGACCGGCTGGCTGGGGCAGTCGCCCGAGGGCGACAAGGTCGGACCTTCCACGGCGTTCTTCCTGGGCGATGAGCACACGCTGGCAACCCTGGGACTGCATTTGGTCGAGGGGCGGAACTTCAGGCCCGAAGAAGTGCTTGCGCACAGCCTGCGCGACCGCGTTGCGCCGGCCCAGCTGATCATTTCCAAAGCTTTGGCGCAGAAGCTCTACCCGGATGGCGATGCCGTGGGCAAGACGGTGTACGTGGGGCCCGCGGCACCACCGACGCGCATCATCGGCGTGGTCGACCGCCTGCAGAGTTCCTCGGTGCAGGCGTGGGCGGAAAGCTTTGCCTGGCAGACATCGATCGTGCCGGCACGTTTTGCCTTCACCTATCGCACCTACGCGATCCGCGCACGCCCCGGAAGGCTGGATGCGGCCATGAAAGCCGTGCCCGACGCACTGTATGCGGTGGACCCCCAGCGGGTGATCCCGAAAGACGATGGTGTGTTGAGCTTCGCTGGCATTCGCTCGCGCGCTTACCGCGCTGACCGCGGCATGGCGATCCTGATGGGCGCGGTATGCGTGATCCTGCTGACCGTGACCGCCGCGGGTGTCGTGGGGCTGTCGAGCTTCTGGGTCGGCCAGCGCCGCCGTCAGATCGGTATCCGCCGCGCACTCGGTGCCACGCGCCGGAACATCCTTAATTATTTCCTTGCCGAAAATGCCCTGATCACCGCCGGTGGCGTGCTCGTCGGTGCATTGATGGCGTTCGCCATCAATGCCTGGCTGATGGTCCAGTTCGAATTGCCGAGGTTGTCGGCCAACTACGTGCTGGTGGGCATCGCGGCACTCGTTGTGCTGGGCCAGGCAGCGGCGTTTGCGCCGGCGTTGCGCGCTTCGCATATCCCCCCCGTCGAAGCGACCAGGAGCTGACGTGCTGGGCTATTACTTCTTCCTTGCCCTTCGCAGCCTGCGCCGCACGCGCATGCTCACCGCGCTGATGGTGCTGGCGATCGCCGTGGGTATCGGTGCCAGCATGACCACGTTCTCGGTGATGTTCCTGCTGTCGGGCGACCCCTTGCCCGGAAAGAGCGACAAGCTTTTCTACCCGCAGCTGGAACCTTCGACCGGCGCGACACTCAGGCACTGGCCCATGGATCTCATGGACTACGCCAGCGCCCACGACCTGTGGTCGGCCCATCGGGCGACCCGCGAGGCGATGGTTGCCGAAGCGTCCACGCATGTCATTCCCACCGCATCGGGCCAGTCACCGTTTGCCGCCACCACGCTTGCCACCACGTCGGATTTCTTCCCGATGTTCGACGTGCCGTTCAAGTATGGCGGCCCATGGACGGCGCAGGACGAAGCACGCGCCGCGCGCCAGGTGGTGCTTTCGGCCGCCTTGAACCAGCGCCTCTTCGGCGGCGCCAACAGCGTGGGCCAGGACGTGGTGATCAACGGTGCGCAGCTGCGCGTGGTCGGCGTACTCGACCAGTGGCGTCCACGCCCCCGTTTCTACATGGTGGTCGGCTCACGCAACAGCGGCGGCGATACGGGTGATTTCTACGGCCCTACCGAGGCCATCTTCCTGCCGATGCCCACGGGCATCGACATCGCGCAGGCCGACATGCAGCCGTTCACGTGCTGGTCGGACGGGAACATCGATTTCAAGCATATGACCACTCAGCCTTGCGCATGGGTGGGCCTGTGGGTGGAGCTGCCCACGGCTGCCGCGCGCGACGGCTTTCGCCGCTTCCTTGACGATTACGATGCGCAGCAGCGCAGCATCGGCCGCTTCCCCCATCCGAAGTTGACACGCATGTTGAGCCTGCACGAGTGGCTCGCCTTCCAGCAGGTCATTCCCGCCGATGTGAAGCTGCAGACCTGGCTGGCATTCGCCTTCCTGGTGATCTGCCTGTTCAACACGGTGGGGTTGCTGCTGGCGAAGTTCATTGGCCGCAGCAACGAGATTGGCGTACGCCGCGCGCTGGGTGCCTCGCGCAAGGCGATCTTCGGGCAGTGCCTGGTGGAAGCTGGCCTGATCGGCAGCATCGGCGGGTTGTTCGGACTCCTCTTTACCGTGCTTGGCGTGGTGGCCATGCGCCACCAGCCCGTGGCTTACGCGGATCTTGTATCGGTGAACGTCCCATTGTTCATGCTTGCCCTGGCGCTCGCGCTGGGCGCCAGCCTCGTTGCCGGGATATTCCCGGCGTTTCGCGCCAGCCGGGTTGCCCCGGCCCTGCAGTTGAAGGTGCAGTGATGCAGATCGCGCCCATCCTCGCGGCCCTGAAGAAACACCGCATGGCGACGTTCCTGATCGCCATGGAGATCGCGCTTGCCTGCGCGGTGTTGTGCAACGCGCTGTACCTGGTGACCGAGCGCGTGCGGCTGTCGCACGTGCAAAGCGGCGTGGACGAAGACCGACTGGTTGCCATTTCGCTCGATGGTGTTACCGATGACCAGGCCATCGACCTTGCGCCACGGCTGCGCCAGCGCCTGGCGGAGCTGCCAGGGGTGGAGTTGGTATCGGTATCCAGCGCCACGCCGTTCGGTCCGCAGACGACCGAGATGGGTTTTCGCATCGACCCGAACGACCCGGTATTCCACCTGCAGGGCCATTTCTACCTGGGCGACGCCAACTTCGCCAGGACACTCGGCCTGCACCTGGTCTCCGGACGGTGGTTCACGCCCGATGACTACGCCCACGTCGACGGTTTCCTGCCCAAGACATCGGTCGTCATGGTGGACGCGGACTATGCCGCCACCTTGTGGCCGGGGCAGGATCCGCTGGGCAAGGTGGTGATATCGGGTAACCAGACCATGCGCGTGGTGGGCGTGCTCGCCCGCCTGGTCCGGCCCAATCCCAGCCCGTTCGCCACCACCAATTCGTTCCTGATGCCGACCTTGCCGGGTACGGGCCTGGCCAGCGTCTACCTGTTGCGAACGGCTCCCGGCCAGGCGGCTGAGGTTTTCCGCCGTGCCACGGCCGTGATCTCGCACGATGAGCGCAGCGTGATCATCAACGCCCAGGCATCAGGTCCCCTGGCGTCGTTGCGCGATGCCTATTTTGCCAATGCCCGCTCGATGGCCATGATGATGGTCGGGGTGATCGCGGCGCTGTTGCTGGTATCGGCGCTTGGCATCGTTGGCCTTGCCAGCTTCTGGGTGCAGCAGCGGCGCCAGCAGATCGGCATCCGCCGCGCCATCGGCGCCACGCGCGGCGACATCCTGCGCTATTTCCAGCTGGAGAATTTCCTCATCGTCGGTGGCGGCATCGTGGTTGGCATGATGCTGGCCTACGTGTTGAGCGCCGTGCTGATGAAGCAGTACGAGTTGCCGTTGCTTCCTGCGTATTACCTGCCTTACGGCGCGCTGATCCTCTGGCTTCTGGGACAGCTGGCCGTGCTTGGCCCCGCGCGGCGTGCCGCCGCGGTGCCCCCCGTCGTCGCCACCCGCAACATCTGAACCATCGAGGGAGCCATCCATGTTCGGCTACTACTTCCAGCTTGGCCTGCGCAGTTTAAGACGCAATCCCATCCTCACCGCCTTGATGGTGATGGCGATCGGTTTCGGCGTGGCGGCGTCGATGACCACCTACTCGGTGTTCCGTGCCACGTCGCGAAATCCCATCCCGCAGAAATCCGCCCAGCTGTTCCACCCGGCGATCGACAACTGGGGGCCGGAGGACACCGAGAAAGGTGAGCCACCCGACTCCATGACCTACAAGGACGTGATCGCGCTGATGCGCGCGCACAAGGCGCCACGCCAGACGGCGCTGTATCCGATCGCCTCGGCGCTGATCCCGGACGACCCGTCCTCGCTGCCGCAGCGACAGGGCGCCTATGCGGTGTACACAGACTTCTTCCCGATGTTCGACGTGCCCTTCATCTATGGCAAGCCCTGGACCGCCGAAGACGACGAAGGCCATGCCGCCGTGGTGGTGATCACCAAGAAGCTCAACGACAAGGTGTTCGCCGGCGCCAACAGCGTGGGCAAGCAGATCAACCTCGACGGCCGGCTATACGTGGTGTCGGGCGTGATCGAAGACTGGGACGCCTCGCCACGCTTCTTCGACCTGGTGAACACCGGCGGTTTCGACAAGGGTGCGCAGCTGTACATGCCCTTTACCCGCGCCGTGGAGCTTCAGAAATCCAGCAACGGCAACAACAACTGCAATAGCGACCCGGGTGATGGCTGGGACAACTACCTGCGCTCGGAGTGCGTCTGGCTTGCGATGTGGGTGGAGTTGCCCGATGCCGCGGCCGCTGCGAACTACAAGCAGTTCCTTACCAACTACGCCGACGAACAACGCAAGGCCGGGCGTTTCCGCTGGCCGAACAACGTGCGCCTGCGCGATGTGATGGATTTCCTCGATGCCGAACACGTGGTGCCGGCCGAGACGCAGATCTCCCTGTTCGTCTCGCTCGGATTCCTGGTGATCTGCCTGGTCAACACCGTGGGGCTGCTGCTGGCGAAGTTCATGCGCCGCGCGCCGGAGATCGGCGTGCGCCGCGCGTTGGGGGCATCGCGCAAGGAAATCTACTTCCAGTTCATGCTCGAGGCGGCTGCGGTGGGCGTGGCTGGCGGTGTGCTGGGCCTGTTGCTCACGGGCCTTGGCGTGATGGGTGTGGGGCTGGTATTCGAACCGGCCATTGCACGCCTGGCTACCCTGGATATCTCGCTGGTGCTGATCACCCTGCTGGTCGCCATCGTCGCCACCTTGCTGGCGGCTTTCTATCCCACCTGGCGCGCGGCCCAAGTGCAGCCCGCCTGGCAGCTGAAATCCAACTAAAGGCCATCGAAGATGATGATCAAACCGATCGTATCCGCGCTGCGCCGTCACAAGGCCGGCACCGTCCTCATCGCCCTGCAGATCGCACTGACGCTTGCCATCGTCTGCAATGCGCTTTTCATCATCCATCAGCGCGTAAGCCACCTCTCGCGCGGCACCGGCATCGACGAGTCGAACCTGGTGATCGTGACCAACCGGCTGGTGGGCAACACGGAGAATTTCGTTCCGCTGGTGAAATCCGATCTCCAGGTGTTGCGCCAGATGCCGGGGGTTGAGTCCGCGTATGCCACCAATTCCTATCCGCTGCGCAACGGCGGTTGGTCGATGGGCGCACGGACCAACCCTGACCAGAAGAAATCCGCCGGGCAGACGGCGATCTATTTCGTCGACCAGCACGCGCTTGCCACCCTGGGCGTCAAGCTGATTGCCGGGCGCAATTTTAACGCCGGTGATGTGGTCGACCAGGACCCGAAGAAGTCCATCGCAGGTCCCGTGGTGATGGTAACCAAGGCGCTGGCCGACAAGCTCTTCCCGGATGGATCGGCGCTTGGCAAGAATATTTACCTGACCGAGGAAAAGAAGCCCAGCACCATCGTTGGCATCGTGGAGAAGACCCAGGTGCCGTGGGTGAGTTCCTTCGCCCAGACGTGGGATCAGTACGTGACGTTCCTGCCTGCGGTGCTCAATACCGACTACAACGCCTACCTGGTGCGCGCCAAACCCGGGCAGGAGGATGCCGTGCGCGCCCATGTGCTCGACGTACTGGTGAAGAACAATCGCTTGCGCACCTTGCCCGACGAGAACGGTGTGCAGACTTTCTACGATGTGCGCCGCAAGGCTTACGAGCGCGACCGCGGCATGGCGATCATGATGGGTATCGTCTGCGCCGTGCTTCTGGCGATCACCGCTGCCGGCATCGTGGGCCTGACCAGCTTCTGGGTGGGTCAGCGCCGCAAGCAGATCGGCGTGCGCCGTGCGCTGGGCGCGACCAGGCGTGACATCCTCACCTACTTCCTGACCGAGAATTTCCTCATCGGGGGGGCTGGCGTGGTGGTGGGCAGCGCCATGGCCATCGGCATGTCGATGTGGTTGCAGCAGCACTTCGAGACCGAACGGATGTCCGTGGTGTATGTACTGGTGGGCGTGGTGCTGCTGTTGCTGCTGGGGCAGGGCGCAGTACTGGCGCCGGCCATGCGGGCCTCGAAGGTGTCACCGGTGGAGGCCACCCGCAATGCCTGAACGGCGTCGGGCCTGCTAGAATTTTTACGGACCCTTTCAACCTTTCGGCGTGGAGATGCATCCATGCCTCCATGCGACGAGCAAAGATGCGTACTGTCCTGATCATCGACGACAACCCGGCCGTGGGCGATGCGCTGTCGCTGGCCCTGTCGTTACGCGAGATCCGTCCGCTGGTGGCCCTTACGCCGGAGGAAGGGCTGGCCGTCCTTGAACGTGAACGCGTGGACGTGCTGGTGCAGGACATGAATTTCACCGCCGATACCACCTCGGGCGAGGAAGGCGTGGCCCTGTTTCGCGCGGTACGCCAGCGCCACCCCGACCTTCCCGTGATCCTGCTCACGGCCTGGACGCACCTTGAAACCGCCGTGGAGCTGGTCAAGGCCGGCGCCGCGGATTACCTGGGCAAACCCTGGGATGACGCCAAGCTGCTGGCTACGGTTGAGAACCTGCTGGAACTGGCCGAGTCCACCAAGGAAGTCACACGGGCCCGCGTCGAACGCCGCAAGCGCCGCGAAGCGCTGCAGACCAAGTACGAACTCGATGGCCTGGTGTTCGCCTCCGAGGCCATGGGCCGTACGCTGGAGCTGGCCTGCCAGGTGGCGCGTTCGGATGTCCCGGTGCTCGTTACCGGGCCCAATGGCGCAGGCAAGGAGCGCATTGCGGCCATCGTGCATGCCAATTCGCCGGTGAGCCGCGGCGCATTCATCGCCGTCAACTGCGGCGCGCTACCGGGCGAATTGATCGAAGCTGAGCTCTTCGGTGCCGAAGCCGGGGCCTACACCGGCGCGAACCGGGCTCGCGAGGGCCGTTTCGAAATGGCTGACGGCGGCACATTGTTCCTGGACGAAATCGGCAATTTGCCGTTGCCCGGCCAGATGAAACTCCTGCGCGTGCTCGAAACCGGACAGTTCGAACGGTTGGGTTCGGGCCGTACGCACAAGGTGAAAGTGCGCGTGATCAGCGCCACCAATGCGGACCTGAAAGCCATGATCCGCGCCGGTACGTTCCGCGAAGACCTCTTCTATCGCCTGAACGTGATCGAGGTGAACCTGCCTCCGCTGTCCGAGCGCGTGGACGACATCCTTCCCCTGGCCGAGCATTTCCTCGAAGGCCGGGTCAGGCTATCGGAGGAAGCCCGCGATGCGTTGCTCGCCCACGACTGGCCGGGCAACGTGCGCGAGTTGAAGAACGCCATCGAGCGTGCGCGCCTGCTGGCCAGCGACGGCGTGGTCGCCGTGCGCGACCTGAACCTCCCGGCCGCCTCACCCTCGGCCATGCGCAACCTCGATGAGCCCTCGCGCGAAGCGGTGGAAACGGCACTGGCCGGCGCCGGTGGCGTGGTCAGCCGCGCTGCGCAGACGCTGGGACTTTCGCGCCAGGCGCTGTACCGCCGGATCGAGCGCTATGGCCTGGCTGTGGCCAGCTGAGCCCTTCCGGGCCTGTTGCATGCCACACAAGGTGAGGTACAACGTGGCTCATCTTCCCGATCGAGGATGCAGCGCCATGTACCGACCCATTGCCCTTGCCTTGTGCATCGCCACATTCACCGGGGCGAGCTTCGCCCAGTCTGCTTCGCACCAGGCGGCCGCCGATCAGTTCGGTCCGGCCCGCAGCAGCACGGCTGCCGCGGCGGCTGACGCCTACAACAGCTCCCGCGCACCCCGTGCCGGAGAAGCCGACAGCCACTTCAAATTCCGCGACAACCGGCCCGCGCCCCTGAAGGATCCTTACCCCGATCGCCGGCCTTTCGAGAAAGCCGGCCAGCCGCCCACCGCCCAGGACGGGCGCCCGCCGGTGCAGTGCGCACAGACCCCGATGGACCCTGCATGCCGATGAGCCGATGCGGCTACTGAGCCTCGAAGGGCGGCTGACCCTGCTGCTGGCCGCGGCCGCGCTGTCGGGCGCGTTGCTGTACGTCGGCGTTACCGTGTGGCCGCTGCCGCAGGCCGTCGACCTGGTCAACACATGGTTCAAGCTCAAGCTTGCCGCGCCCGGGGGCGTGGGCTCGCTCGGCGCCATGCTGGCCACGGTGGTCGTACTGCTGCCGCTGGCGAGCCTGGTGGCCCATCGGGTGACGCGGCCCTTGCAGCGGTTGCTACGCGCCCTGGAGGGTGCGGTGGCCAGCTATCGCGATGGCGATTTCAGTTTCTCCATTGCTTCGCACCGGCGCGATGAGCTCGGAGCACTGATCCGCTCGCACAATGCCCTGGGCAATACGCTGCGCGAGCAGCGGCAGAACCTGGCACAGCGCGAACTGCTGCTCGATACCGTGGTGCAGAACACGCCCGTGGCTCTGGTACTTACCGACGCTTCGGGCAAGGTAACCTATGCCAATATCGCCGCGCGCCACTTGTTCAATGAAGGTCGCAGCCTGCATGGGCTGGGATTCGATGACATCGTCTCTGGCACGTCCGAATCCCTGCGCAAGGCGATCGCCTCCGGTGAAGACGCCCTGCTTACCGTGGAGATGGAAGGCAGCGAGGAAACGTTCCATATCTCGCAGCGCAATTTCCGCCTGCAGGGCAGGCCGCACCGCCTGCAGTTGTTCCGCCGCATGACGCGCGAACTTTCGCGGCAGGAAGTAGCCACCTGGAAACGGGTGATCCGCGTTATCAGCCATGAGCTCAACAATTCCCTGGCGCCGATCTCGTCGCTGGCGCATTCGGGCGCGGAACTTGCCCGACGCGGCGACACCGATCGCCTGCCCGGCGTCTTCGGCACCATCGCCGAACGTACCCGGCACTTGCACGGTTTCATCGCCGGTTATGCCAGCTTCGCGAAGTTGCCCGCGCCGCAGCCGGTGCCGATCGACTGGCCGTCGTATATCGAATCGCTGGCATTGCATTGCCAGTTCCGGCTCGACGGCCACCTGCCGGATGAGCCCGGCCGCTTCGACGCGGCCCAGATCGAACAGGTGCTGATCAACCTGATCAAGAACGCCCACGAGGCCGGTGGTGCGCACGACGAAGTGGCGCTGTCGATAGCGGTGGTGGCGCGGATGGTGCGGCTGGAGGTGTCCGACCGCGGGCCAGGCATGAGCGAGACGGTACTGGCGCAGGCGCTGCTGCCGTTCTATTCCACCAAGCGCGCAGGCACGGGCCTGGGCCTTGCGCTGGCGCGCGAAATCGCCGAGGCGCATGGCGGCCGCGTGGCCCTGGCCAACCGCGAGGGCGGTGGTTTGCGGGTGAGCCTGTTCCTTCCGCTTTGATTCCTTGCCCGTGGGTATACTGCGGTTTCACCCGCATGGAGCTCAGGTTATGGGAAGCATGGTTGCACTGGTTATCGTCGTCCTGGTGGTGGTCACCATCACCCGCCTGGTACGCATCGTGCCGCAAGGCTGGGAATGGACGGTCGAAACATTCGGCAAGTACACCACCACGCTCAGCCCCGGGCTGCATTTCCTGATCCCGATCTACCATGCGGTGGGTCGCAAGATGAACATGATGGAGCAGGTGCTCGATGTCCCGTCGCAGGACGTCATCACCAAGGACAACGCAGTGGTGCGTGTCGACGGCGTGGTGTTCTACCAGGTGCTCGATGCCGCCAAGGCCGCTTATGAGGTTGCCAACCTCGAGGGCGCCGCGCTGGCGCTGATCATGACCAACATACGTACCGTGCTCGGTTCCATGGACCTGGACGAATCCCTTAGCCAGCGCGATGCAATCAACGCCAAACTGCTTAACGTGGTCGATGAGGCCACCCATCCCTGGGGCGTAAAGGTCAACCGCATCGAGATCAAGGACATTTCCCCGCCACGGGACCTCGTCGATGCCATGGCCCGGCAGATGAAGGCCGAGCGCGAGAAGCGCGCCAATATCCTCGACGCCGAGGGCTTCCGCCAGGCGGCGATCCTGAAGGCCGAAGGCGAGAAGCAGTCGGCGATTCTTTCCGCCGAGGGCAAGAAGGAAGCAGCCTTCCGTGAAGCTGAGGCCCGCGAGCGCCTGGCGGAGGCCGAGGCCAAGGCCACCTCGATGGTGTCGCAGGCGATCGCCAACGGTAACGTCAACGCGCTGAATTACTTCGTGGCCAACAACTACGTCGAGGCGCTGAAGGAAATGGCCAAGTCGCCCAACCAGAAGACCCTGCTGTTGCCGATGGAGACCACCGGCATCCTCGGTTCGCTGGCGGGCATCGCCGAGCTTGCACGTGACGCGGTTTCCCAGCAGGCGGCAGGGCGCGCGCAACCGCCGCGTCCGGTGGGTTGATGGCCATGCCCGGGTTGGCGATGCATTACCTGTGGTGGATCCTCGCACTGGTGCTGATCGCCGGTGAGATGCTGGCGCCGGGCTATTTCCTCTTGTGGATAGGCATCGCTTCGGGCGCCATGGGCGTGGTCCTGTTCGCCATGCCCGGCATGGGCGTGCTGGCCCAGGCCATCCTGTTCGGCGTGTTCACCTTTGCCTCGTGTTTCGCCTACTGGAAATGGCTGCGCCCTCGGCTTGAGCGTGGCGAGCCCTCAGCTTCCTTGCTCAATCGCCGCGGCGAACAGTTGGTGGGCCAGCGGCTGGTGCTGGTGGAACCGATCGTCAACGGCCGCGGCAAGGCCCGCGTGGGCGATGGTGCCTGGCTGGTATCGGGGCCAGACCTGCCCTCGGGCACGGAAGTAGAAGTGGTGTCGGTGAGCGGCAGCCTGCTGCAGGTACGACCCGCGGCATGAACGCCGCGGACAGGCCGGCGCAGCCCGCCATCGGCTTCGCCACGGCGGCGCTCAACACGCGCATTGCCTTCCTGGTGGAGCTGGCGCGGCGTCTGCATCAATACGGCACTACCGCGCCCCGGCTGGAAGGCGCGATGTCCAGCGCCGCCCAGCGCCTGGGGCTTACCGCCGAGGTCTGGTCCAGCCCCACCGCCATCATCGTCTCGTTCGCCGACCTCGCCCAGGGCGAGGAAGGCGTGGCCCAGGTCACCCAGGTGATGCGGCTGCCGCCTGGCGACGTCAACCTGGCCCGCCTGGTAGAGGCCGACCGTATCGCCGACGGCGTGATCGAGGGCAAGATCGATCTGCGCGAGGGCTTCCGCCTGCTGCGAGCGCTGGCCGCGCCGGACTCGGCCCGGGCGCATGCAGCTGTCATCGCCAGCTACGGCCTGGCTGCGGCGACGGTGGTGGGCCTGCTGTTACATTCATCGTGGGTGGACTTGCTTACCGCCGGATTCATCGGTGTGGTGATCGGTGCCATCACCGTGTTGTCAGTAAGTCGGCCTCGGCTGTCAGTGGCAAGCGAAGCCATCAGTGCCCTGGTCGCTACCCTCATTGCCACCCTGGTCAGCGCCTACATCGTGCCGCTGGCGCTGAAATCCGTCATCCTGGGCAGCCTGATCGTATTGCTGCCGGGCATGGCTCTCACCACCGCCGTCCGTGAGATATCCAGCCAGCACCTGGTTTCCGGCGTGGCACGCATGGGCGGCGCAGTGGCAACACTGCTCAAGCTCACCTTTGGCACGGTTGCGGCCACCCAGGTTTGCGCGGTGCTGGGCGTCGTGCCCCGCGACTACGCCCTGCCGGCGCTGCCTGGCTGGGCCGACTGGCCCACCTTGATCGTAGGCGCCTTCGCTTTTGCCATCCTGTTTCGCGCCGCGCGCCGCGACTGGCCAGTGGTCATGGGCGCGGTGGTGCTTGGGTATCTCACCACGCGTTGGGGCGGGGCGATTTCCGGCGCACCCTTCGGGGTATTCGTCGGCGGGATCCTGCTCGGGGCGCTTAGTAACCTCTACGCCCGGTTCGCGCACCAGCCCGGCGCGGTGGTGCGCGAACCGGGCATTATCCTGCTGGTTCCCGGCAGTGTGGGTTTTCGCAGTGTTTCGTATCTGCTTGACCGCGACGCGGTGCTGGGAATGGATACCGGATTATTGCTTATTACCCTTTTGGGTGCACTGGTGGCCGGCCTGCTATTCGGCGATTTGTTGATCTCCCCGCGTCGTTCCCTGTAGGGAATAAATCAGGCTGATTATCCGATCAGCAGGTCTTTTTCTTTCTTGCCCGCTTTCAGCGCATCGTTGAACCAGTGCGGGCGCTTGCCGCGGCCTGTCCATGTTTGTTCCGGATTGGCCGGGTTGCGGAACTTCGGCTTGACCTTGCCGATGATCCGGCGCGGCTTGGCACGGCCGCCGAAGACATCGTCGAACGAGTAGCCTTCGGCCTTGATCAGGGCGTGGATTTTGTCCCGCAGCTTGACCACGCGCTCCTTGCGGAGCTCTCCCTGGCGCGCCTGGGCGCGGGCGATCAGCTCGTTGAGCTGGTTGTGGTTCAGGTTTTTCAGGTCGACAGCCATGATTAACTCCGCAGGTAATGGGCTGGATTCTCGCCGATGCGTACGGGCAATGCAAAAATCCTTTTTGCAAACGCATGAAGCCGGTTATTTAAGACGATTAATGAGAAGATTTGATGAAAACCATGAAGGCAACAAAAAAGAGGCCGCCCGCAGGCGGCCTCGTCATTCGACCCGGCTTGTCTTAGCCCAGCAGGGCGATGAGATCCTCGCGGGGCAGGTTGCGGCTTTCGCTTTCGCTGCGGGCGCGGTATTCAAAGCTGCCGGCGGCCAGGCCGCGTTCGCTTACCACCACGCGGTGCGGGATTCCCAGGAGCTCGATGTCGGCGAACATCTGCCCCGGGCGCAGGCCGCGGTCGTCGAGTACGGCGTCGATGCCCTGCTGGCGGAGCGATTGGTAAAGCTCTTCAGCCGCCTGGGCCACCTGGGCGTCGTTCTTGGGATTGATAACGCACACGGCCACGCGCCACGGTGCCATGGGCTCGGGCCAACGGATGCCGGCCTCGTCATAACACTGCTCGATGGCCGCGGCGACGATGCGGCTGACGCCGATGCCGTAGCAGCCCATGGACATCACGCGGATCTTGCCGGTGTCGTCGAGCACCGTGGCATCCATCGCCTGGGCGTATTTCTCGCCAAGCTGGAACACGTGCCCCACCTCGATGCCGCGGGCCAGGTGCAACGTGCCATGGCCATCGGGCGAGGGATCGCCTTCGACCACCTTGCGCAGGTCCGCCACGCGGTTGATGCGTGCGTCGCGTTGCCAGTTGGCACCGGTGTAGTGGGTGCCATCGGCATTGCCGCCGCAGACGAAATCGGCCAGATGCGCGGCAGCGTGGTCGACGATCACCGGGACGTCGGTGGGCAGGCCCACCGGACCGATGAACCCCGGCCTGGCGCCGGTGACAGCGAGGATCTCGGCCTCGGTGGCCAGCTCCGAGGTGTCCGGAAGCTCCGGCAGGTGGGCCGCCTTGACCTCATTGACCTCGTGATCGCCACGCACGCACAACGCCACCAGGCCGCTGCGGCCCTTGACCAGGATGGTCTTCACGCACTGGGCTGGAGCAACCCCGAGGAAGGCGGCGACGTCGTCGATGGTCTTCTGGGTGGGGGTGTCCACGCGCGTGAGTGCGGCCGACGGCGCAGGACGCTCGCCGGAAGGCGGCATGGCCTCGGCTTTCTCGATGTTTGCGGCGTAGTCGGAGCCATCGGAGAAGGCGATGGCGTCTTCGCCAGCGTCGGCCAGCACCTGGAACTCATGGCTGGCATTGCCGCCGATCGCGCCGGTGTCGGCTTGCACGGCGCGGAACTTCAGCCCAAGGCGGGTGAAGATGCGCGTGTAGGCGTCGTACATCGCTTTGTAGGTGTCAGCCAGGGACTCTTGTGTGAGGTGGAAGGAGTACGCATCCTTCATCAGGAACTCGCGCGCGCGCATCACGCCGAAGCGCGGGCGGATCTCGTCGCGGAACTTGGTCTGTATCTGGAAGAAGTTGAGCGGCAGCTGTTTGTAGCTGCGTAGCTCGTTGCGCGCGAAGTCGGTGATGACTTCCTCATGCGTGGGTCCGTAGCAGTATTCCTGTTCTTTACGGTCGCGCATCTTCAGTAGCTGCGGGCCGAATTTCTCCCAGCGGCCGGATTCTTCCCAAAGTTCGCGCGGCTGTACCGAGGGCATCAGCATTTCGATGGCGCCGGCGCGGAGCATTTCCTCACGGACCACCGCCTCGACCTTGCGCAATACCAGCAGGCCCAGTGGCGACCAGGTGTAGAGGCCCGCAGCCAGGCGGCGGATCATGCCGGTGCGCAGCATCAGTCGGTGGCTGGCAATCTCGGCCTCGGCCGGGACTTCCTTGACGGTATTGAGATGGAACTGGCTAAGACGCATGGCGGGTCCGGTGGGGCGTGGAACCGTCAATTATAGGGCCCGCGGGCCTGAGCGGTCCTATTTGCTGCAGTACTGCTTGTACTGGTCCTGCGCCGTGGACAGCTCCTGCCGGCGGCGGGTGTCGTCCATGCTCACGCGCTGGCCGTTCTTGTCGTCCACGGACAGCGGGCCTGTGCCTGAGAGCAGGTCCATGTTATGGGTCAGGCTGTCGCAGACGGACTTGCGGTTGGCCGGCGTGTCAGCAACCGGCATGCCCGGTTTACCGGCCGACGCGGACGAGGCCGGGGCGACCGGCGAGGGGCCCAGCGGCGCCACGGTCCCTGATGTCTTGACGTTCTTGTAGTCCGTGCCGGTAGGCGGGGGGGTATCGGAATAATGCACCGTGCCGCTGGCGTCCTTCCATTTGTAGGCCTGGGCCGAGGCCGTGGCGGCAACGACGATCAGCATGAGGGGCAGCAGGCGGCGCATGGGAAATCCCGGCAAAGGTCGTGCGCACTAGTTAGCATCCCGGGCACCCTGGCACAAGCTCCCATGCCCCTGGCCGTGATCGCAGACAGGTAAATGCGCCTTCCTGCCCATGGTTTACACTGTTGGCGTCATCTTACGGACGAGCCCATGAGCGACGCGCCGCCGCCCCGCCGGCCACCCCATCGCGGCATCTACCTGCTGCCGAACCTCTTCACCACGGGTGCGATGTTCGCCGGCTTCTACGCGATCGTGGCCTCCATCGGTGGCCATTACCGGGACGCGGTGATTGCCGTGTTCGTCGCGGCGATCCTGGACGGCCTGGATGGGCGGGTGGCCCGCATGACCAACACCCAAAGCGAATTCGGCGTGCAATACGATTCGCTTTCCGACCTCGTCAGCTTCGGCCTGGCGCCGTCGCTGGTGCTCTACAACTGGTCGCTGAAGTACCTGGCCCTGCACGGCGAGGCCTGGGGCAAGGCGGGCTGGGCGGCGGCATTCCTGTACGCCGCGTGCGCGGCCTTGCGGCTGGCCCGGTTCAACACCCAGGTGGGCGTGGCCGACAAACGTTACTTCCAGGGACTGGCCAGCCCCGCTGCAGCGGGGCTGTGCATGTCATTTGTATGGGCCATGGAAGAGTTCGACATTCCAGGCAGCGACGTCGACATCCTCTCGCTGGTCGTGGCCGCGGTGGCGGGCCTGCTGATGGTCAGCCGCTTCCGTTATTTCAGCTTCAAGTCGTGGCCCGACCGGGTGCCTTATACCTGGCTGGTACTGATGCTGCTGGCGCTGGTAGCGTTGGCGGTGGCCACGGGAAGCGTGATGTTCTCCATCGCGCTGGTCTACGTGGCATCGGGCCCGGTGATTACCCTGTGGGGACGCGCCACCCATCGGCGCCGCCCTCGCCGTGTGTCGGAAAAGACATGAATGCAAGCCTTCGCCAGCACGAGGTCAACCGCCTGCTTGGGCTCTCGCCCATGCGCCTTCGCTCGCGAGGGCCGACGGTGGCCGACAGCACCATGGCGCCGGCTGCTACGTCCGCGGCCGACATGCCTGGCGCTGCGTGCGTGCTGATCCTCCCGGCTGGTTGCGGCGCGGCCGCGCTGGACATGCTTGGCCGGGCCGTGCAGGCCTACGGGCCGGTGCTGGCGCGCGCGGCGCGCATCGAGGTCCGTGACGGAAGGCTAGCCGACGTCCCGGCCGCGCGTGCCTACCTTGCCTTCGGCAGCGAACAGGCCCAGGCGCTCGGACGCGAGCTTCCCGCTGCGGTGCTCGCCGCCGCCGAAGTGGTGCTGGTGGATCCGCCGACGGCCCTGCAGGGCGATGGCGCAGCCAAGCGCCGGCTGTGGACCGCCATGCGCGCCGTACGCCGGGCCCTGCGGTCCAGGACGTGACCGATGGTTACCGCGGCCCTCCCTGCGGTGGAACTGCGCGCCATGCGGCGCGAGGACCTCGATCATGTGCTTGCCCTGGAACTGGCCAGCTATGAATTTCCCTGGACGCCGGGCATCTTCCGCGACTGCCTGCAAGCAGGGCACAACTGCTGGGTGTTGTTGCACGACGGGCAGGTCGCCGGTTACGGCATCCTGTCGGTAGCTGCCGGTGAGGCACACGTACTGAACCTGTGCACCGGGCCGATGTACCGCGGCATGGGCTATGGACGCCGCTTGTTGAAACGCCTGACCGATCTCGCCCGGTGGTACGGCGCCGAGCGCATCTACCTGGAAGTGCGCCCGTCCAACCCGCAGGCGCAGGCGCTTTACCTGTCGGTGGGCTTTGTCGAGATCGGCCGTCGGCCGAACTATTATCCCGCCCACACCGGGCGCGAGGAGGCCATCGTGATGGCCTATGAGATCAAGCCGCTGGGCAGCGCCCGGCCCTGAAGGTGACGGGATGGGCGCCGCCGCGTGACGGCGCCCATCCTGGGTGAGCTAGAGCTTGCCCGATTGTTCGCGCAGGCCCTGGAGCTGGGTGGTCCAGTCGCTGATGCGCGCCCGCTCCTGCGCCACCACCTCGGCCGGTGCATTGGCCACGAAACTGGTGTTGCCGAGCTTGCCCTCACACTTGCGGATTTCACCCTCGATACGGGCGATTTCGCGGGTCAAGCGCGTTTTTTCAGCGTCCACGTCGATCAGGCCGGCCAAGGGGATCAGCACCCGCAAGGAGCTGACCACGGCCACCGCGGCAGCCGGTTCATCGGCCTTCGACTCGATCCAGCGCGGCGCCTCAACACGCCCGAGGAACGCCAGCTGCGCGGCGAACTTGGCCGAGCGCTCGCGATCCTTCGCGTCACCGTCGGCGAACAGCAACGGGATAGCCTTACCCGGCGGGATGTTCATCTCGGCGCGGATACGGCGAAGGCCGGTGAGCACCCCCTTGATCCAATCAATATCCGACTCGGCGGTAACGTCGGTCAAGAACTCCGCTGCGCTTGGATACGCGCGGGTCATGATCGTCTCACCTTCCAAGCCAAGGCGAGGCGCAACCGCGTGCCAGATCTCTTCGGTTACAAATGGGATTAGCGGGTGCAATGCTCGTAGCAGGGCTTCCAACACGTGCACAAGCGTGAACCGCACTGACATCGTTGCTTCGATATTTGTGACGGTCTCGCCTTCGCCTGCCAAATCCATGGCAACTTTGGTATTCAAGTACGGTTTTGTCAGTTCGATGAACCAATCACAAAACTCGTTCCACGTGAATTCGTAGAGTTTTTGGGAAAGGAGGTCAAAGCGGTAGTCCGCTACATGTGCCTCGAAGTCCAGGAGTGCTGAATTGAATTTTGTGATGATCCATTTTTCGGCAGGTGTTACCGGCCAGCTGCTGGGCTTTGTCACCAGAGGCGATGGTGGTATCAAGTCGCCACGTTCGCTAGCTTCCAACTCACTTGGCGGGGTATCCAATGAGCCAAGTACGAAGCGCGCGGCATTCCACAGCTTGTTGATAAAGGCCTTGTAGCCACCACAGCGCTCCAGGTCGAACTTGATGTCGCGCCCGTGCGTGGCCAGCGATGCGAAGGTAAAGCGCAGCGCATCGGCGCCGAAAGCGGGGATGCCCTCGGGGAATTCCTTGCGCGTGGCCTTTTCGATCTTCTCGGCCATTTTCGGCTGCATCAGGCCGCGCGTGCGCTTGTCCACCAGCGCATCCAGGGCGATGCCGTCGACGAGGTCGATCGGGTCAAGCACGTTACCCTTGGACTTGGACATCTTCTGGCCGTCCTTGTCGCGGACCAGGCCTGTGATGTAGACGTCCCTGAAGGGCACTTCGCCGGTGAAGTGGTCGGTCATCATGATCATCCGGGCCACCCAGAAGAAGATGATGTCGAAGCCGGTCACGAGCACGCTGGATGGCAGGTAGCGCGAGTAACCTTCCGCATCCATCACTTTCGGATCGGGCCAGCCGAGCGTGGAATGGCTCCACAGTGCTGAGCTGAACCAGGTTTCCAGTACGTCGGCTTCGCGCGTGAGCTCGCCCAGGCCGCGTTCGGTGGCCTGCGCCTTCGCCTCGGCCTCGTCGCGGGCAACAACGATCTGGCCATTGGAGGCATACCAGGCGGGAATCCGGTGTCCCCAGGTGAGCTGGCGGCTGATGCACCAGTCCTGGATGTTGCCCAGCCAGTGGCGGTAGGTGTTTATCCAGTTTTCCGGGACGAAGCGGACCTTTCCCGATTCCACCAGCTCCATGCCTCGGGCGGCGAGGGTGTCCATCTTCACGAACCACTGCCACGTGAGGTAAGGCTCGATCACCTGGCCGGTGCGATCGCCCCGCGGCACCTGCAGCTTGTGCTTCTTTGTTTCGACCAGATACCCCTGGGCTTCGAGGTCCGCCAGCACGGCCTTGCGCGCGACATAGCGATCCATGCCGCGGTAGGCGGCAGGCGCGTTGTCGTTGATCGCGGCGTCGGGGGTGAAGATGTTGATCGTCGGCAGGCCATGGCGCTGGCCGATCGCGTAATCGTTGAAGTCGTGCGCGGGCGTGATCTTCACGCAGCCGGTGCCGAACTCCCGCTCGACGTAGTCGTCGGCGATGATCGGGATCTCGCGGCTGGACAGCGGCAGGCGTAGTGTTTTACCCACCATCGCGGCGTAGCGTTCGTCTTCCGGATGCACGGCCACGGCGACGTCGCCGAGCATGGTTTCCGGGCGCGTGGTGGCAACGACGAGCGAACCTGAGCCGTCGGCCAGGTCGTAGCGGATCGACCAGAGCGAACCGTCTTCTTCGGCGCTGACTACTTCAAGATCCGAGATGGCTGTCTTCAGCACCGGGTCCCAGTTCACCAGTCGCTGCCCACGATAGATGAGTTTTTCCTCGTACAGGCGCACGAAGGTTTCAGTGACGGCCGTCGAGAGCGAAGGGTCCATGGTGAAGCGCTCGCGCGACCAGTCACCGGAGACGCCCAGGCGGCGCATCTGCCGGCCGATGGTGCCGCCGGATTCGTTCTTCCACTGCCAGACGCGCTCGATGAAGGACTCGCGGTCGAAGTCCGAACGCTTCTTGCCTTCAGCCTCGATCTGGCGGGTGACCACCATCTCGGTGGCAATGCCGGCGTGGTCCATGCCCAGCTGCCACAGCGTGTCGAAGCCGCGCATCCGGTGGTAGCGGATGAGCGTGTCCATGATGGTGTGCTGGAAGGCATGGCCCATGTGCAGCGTGCCGGTGACGTTCGGCGGCGGCAGCATGATGCTATAGGGCGTGCCCTTGCCCGAGGGCTTGAAGTAACCGTTGGATTCCCAGTGATCGTACCAGCGGGTCTCGATCTGGCTGGGCTCGAAGCTCTTGTCCATGCGGGCGGCGGCAGTTTGCGGGAAAGCCGTTGATTATAACGGCTTTGGGTCAGTTACCGCGGATCGTCCTGCCATGGGCGTGGACGGTATCGACCAGGACCTTCACGTTTTCAGGGTTCACTTCCGGCGTGATGCCGTGGCCGAGGTTGAACACGTGCCCCGGATGGTTGCCGAAGGCGTCCAGCACGGCTTTCGCTTCGCGCTCGACGATGTCCGGGGTAGCCCACAGCACGGCAGGGTCCAGGTTGCCCTGAAGGGCAACGCGATCGCCCACACGGCGCCGGACCTGGCCGATATCGACCGTCCAGTCCACGCCCAGTGCGGCGCAGCCGGTATCGGCCAGCGCTTCGAAATGGCCGTTGGCGCCCTTGGAGAACACGATCACCGGCAGGTCGCGCGAAGCGGGATGTGCCTTCAACGCCTCGACCACGTGCGCCATGTAGCGAAGCGTGAATTCCCCGAAGGCCTTTGGGCCAAGCAGGCCCCCCCAGGTGTCAAATACCATCAGCGCCTGGGCGCCGGCCTCGGCCTGGGCGATCAAATAAGCACTGACTGATTTTTCTATCACGCCCAAAAGCTGGTGCATCAAGGCCGGATCGCTCCAGCCCATCGCCTTGACCCGTGCGAAGTCCTTCGAGCCGCGGCCCTCGATCATGTAGCAGGCAAGCGTCCAGGGGCTGCCTGAAAAGCCGATCAGCGGCACGCGGCCGTCCAGTTCCCGGCGGATCAGGCCTAGGGCGTCCATCACATAGCGCAATTCACCGTCCATGTCGGGAACGGCAAGGCGCGCGACATCGGCGGCGCTGCGTACGGGACGGTCGAACTGCGGCCCTTCGCCTTGCGCGAAGTTCAGCCCCAGCCCCATCGCGTCGGGAATGGTCAGGATGTCGGAAAACAGGATCGCCGCGTCCAGGTCGAAACGCGCCAGGGGCTGCAGGGTGACTTCACAGGCAAGATCCGGCGCCTGAGCCAGGGCCATGAAGCTGCCGGCGCGTTCGCGCGTGGCGCGGTATTCCGGCAGGTAGCGGCCGGCCTGGCGCATCACCCACACGGGCGTGGTATCGGTAGGTTCCCGGCGCAGGGCGCGCAGGAAACGATCGTTCTTCAATTCAACGGCCATACGGCGAATCCTGTCCCTGGCTGAACATCACTTTGAACCCGCGCTTCAACTGCGCATTGCGGGCTTTCTCGAACGCGGCCAGCGCATCGTCGCGTTCGAGGAAAACGTCGCGCTTGAGGCTGGCACGGCCGCCCTGCGTGCCCCATTCACGATAGAGCGTCCAGCCGCCGAGCAAATCCTGCTCGAGGCTCAGCTGGTAATAGCGCGGCGCCTCGGCGGCGTCGGGCCTGGTTTGCATGTAGATGCGCATGGGGTGCCTGGTGGCGCCGCGGAACTTCCTATTGTAGGCGGTCGGCGCGTGCGAGCGTTAGTTGCCAAGCACGGCCAGGACGTCTTGCTCGGCGACGCCAGGGGCGATCTCCGCCCGTCCGATGCCGCGCCAGAGAATCAACTTCAGCACGCCGGCCGTGTTCTTCTTGTCCAGCCGCATCAGGCGCAGCAGCTCGTCCGGGTCGCTGCCGCCCGGCATGGCAATGGGCAGGCCCAGGCGCTGGAGCAGGGCGGACAGGCGCGCGGTGTCTTCACTGCCGGCCATGCCCATGCGTTCGGAAAGCCTTGCCGCCAGCACCATACCCACGGCCACGGCCTCGCCGTGCAGGAACGTGGTGTAGTGGCCGGCGGTTTCCAGCGCGTGGCCGAAGGTATGGCCCAGGTTCAAGAGCGCGCGTTCGCCTTGCTCGGTCTCGTCGCGGGACACGACCCCGGCCTTGTAGGCACATTTGCGAGCGATGGCCTCGACCAGCAGCGTGGGCTCGCGGGCTTCCAGTGCGTCGGCGTGGTCTTCGAGCCAGGCGAAGAAGCCGGCATCGCCGATGGCGGCCCCCTTGACGATCTCGGCCAGGCCCGCGCGGTATTCGCGGTCGGGAAGGCTCGCCAGGGTGTCGATGTCGGCCACCACCGCGCGCGGCTGGTGGAAGGCGCCGACCAGGTTCTTGCCTTCGGGCAGGTTCACGCCGGTCTTGCCACCGACTGAGGAATCGACCATCGCCAGCAGGGTGGTGGGCATCTGGATGAAATCGATGCCGCGCATCCAGCAGGATGCGGCGAAGCCGGCCAGGTCGCCGACCACGCCGCCGCCCAGGGCGATGATGCAGGCGTCGCGCGTGGCGCCCAGGCGGGCGAGCGAGGCCAGGACCTCACCGACATTGGCGAAGGTTTTTTCGCTTTCCCCGTCCCCGATCAGATGTGTATCGACGAGGAAGCCCTCTAGCCCGGCGCGCACGCGCGCAAGGTATAGCGGGGCTACGGTGGTGTTGGAAACGATCAGCACGTGTCGGCCGCGGATCGCCGCACGCCAGCGGGGCGAATCGTCGATGAGGCCTGCTCCGATCCAGACGGGGTAGCTGCGCGCGCCGAGCGCGACGGTAAGTTCGTTCATGAGGCTCGCATGGGACGCCGCCAGTGGGCGTCGATGAGTTCGATGGTGGCCGTTGCCGCCGCAGCCAGGCCATGGCCCTGCGGTGGCACGATGAGGTCGGCGATTTCGCCGTAGAAGGGGGCCCGGGCCGAAGCCATGGCCACCAGGCGGCCATGGCGGTCTTCGGTTTCCAGCAACGGCCGGTTGTGGTCGTGCTCAAGCCGGCCCAGTTGCTGGTCCACGTCGACCTGCAACCAGATGACGAAGCCGCGTTCACGCAGGGTTTGCCGATTGTGCGGGTCTATCACGGCGCCGCCGCCGGTAGCCAGCACCACGCCGGGCTGGCGGCTACACTCGTCCAGGCAGGCGCTTTCGCGCTGGCGAAAACCGGCTTCGCCCTCCATCTCGAAGATCGTGGCCACTGGCACCCCGGTCTTCGCTTCAATGGCCTGGTCCAGGTCGACGAAGGGCAGGTCGTAATACGCGGCTACGCGTTTGCCCAGTGAGGTCTTACCTGCGCCCGTAGGACCGATGACGAAGAGGTTGGACGACGGATTCATGACATCGATGCTAACAAGTTACGGCCGGCGGGTACTCATTGCCGGTTGCGGCGATGTCGGTTTGCGCCTGGCGCGGCGACTTTTGGTACGGGGTATCGAAGTACATGCGCTGCGCCGAAGCGCCCAGGTGCCGGATGCTGGAGGGCTGCACTGGCACCAGGGCGATGTGGGCGAGCCACCACCGCTGCCATCCGTCGATGCCGTCGTGTTCACTGCCACGCCCGATACCCGCGACGAGGCCATTTATCGGCGTGTGTTCGTCCACGGCCTGGCGCGCATGCTCGATGCCAACCCCGATGCGCGGGTCGTGCTGGCGTCGTCCTCCGCGGTTTACGGTAACCACGACGGCGGGTGGGTGGACGAAGACACCCCACCTGCGCCACCGGGTTTCAACGGCCGCGTGCTGCTGGAGGCCGAGGCGCTGGTGCAAGGGCAGCGTGGGTCGGCCGTGCGCCTGGCCGGACTGTACGGTCCCGGCCGCCTGCAACTGGTCGAACGCCTGCGTGCAGGCCAGGCCCGGGTTCCGCGCTCGCATCCGTTCCATGTCAATCGTATCCACGTCGACGACGCAGCGTCCGCGTTGATGCATGCGCTGGACGATCCATCGCCGGCGCCGGTCTATGTCGGCGTGGACGACACGCCGCTGCCCATGCATGAACTGTACGATGCGATTGCCGTGGCATGTGGCGCGCCGCTCCCGCTGGAGGGGCCGCCGCCCGCGGGCATCGGCAGCAAACGGCTGCGCAATCACCGACTCCGCGCCACCGGATGGCAGCCTGCGTGGCCAGACGCGAGACTGGGTTACGCTGCCCTCATTTGAATCCATCCAGGAGAATCCCATGGCAGGTCCCGTGCAGCGGCAGATGGTTTCCACTTCCAATGAAATTCCCGGCCACCGGATCGTCCGTGGGCTTGGCGTGGTGCGCGGTATCACCGTGCGTTCGCGCAGCGTGATCGGCAACCTCGGCGCTGCGTTGCAGACGCTGGTCGGGGGCAATATCACGATCTACACCGAGCTGTGCGAGAAGGCCCGCGAGGAAGCCTTCGAGCTGATGCTCCAGCACGCCGGCGAGCATGGCGCCAACGGCGTGGTCGCCATGCGCTACGACGCCAATGACGTCGCCGAGGGCGTGACCGAAGTGCTGGCCTACGGCACGGCCGTTATCGTCGAGTGATCCGTACCGGCGTTCGCGCGGTGTCCAGGGCCACCAGGACATCAGCGCGCGCCGGCAGCGTGCGAAGGGCATGGCGGCTGATGCGCTCGTAGTGGGACAGGAAACGATCCAGCTCATTGTCGTTCATCGCGCGTGGCGCGCCCGCATGTTTGCGTTCACCCTGCCCGCGCCATGAACGCACCACATTCCAGCCAGGCGCCTGCAGCACGGCCAGGCGATCGATACGCGCCCAGGCCGCTGCATAAGCGCCCAGTTGTGCATTGACGAAGTTCCGCCATCGACCATCGGCGTCTTCGTCGCGCTCGAGCTCGTTGACCGGCACGGCAAGTTCGGTGTCGTCCTGCGGTGGCACGCCCAGGCACCAACCTTCGAACACCACCAGGCCCGGCGGTCCATCCACCTGTTGCCAATGCTCGCGTGGCATCCGGTCGTCACGTCCCTTGTCGAAACGCGGCACGGCCAGTGGCCAGTGCGTGGACGGATCGACCAGTGCGTCGAGCGTGGAAAGAAGAAGGTGGAGGTCGTGCGTGCCCGGTACGCCGCGGGTGGCCAGCAGCGGATGAACTTCGCGGCCCAGGGCCATGCGCGCGTCGTGGTCGAGGTAGAAGTCGTCCAGTGACAGCGACACGGCGCGCATGCCGCGAACACCTGCCAGGCGTGCCATCGCCACGGCTACGGTGCTTTTGCCGCTGCCCTGCAGGCCCGATATCCCCAGCAGGCGTGGCGCCCCGTCCAGCAGCATCACGGCCAGTGCATCCGGCCCCATGTTAGGATTCAATCCGCTCATGGCAGCCGAGCATAGTGCCTGCCATCGCCCGAATCGAACCCTTCGCATGCTCAGCACCGACATCCTCGCCACCTTCCGCGGTCTGCTCGAGGAGGCGCGCGCCAGCGGCGATCCCGAACCCACTGCCATGAACCTCGCCACCGCCGATGTCGATGGGCGCATTTCATCGCGCATCGTCTTGCTCAAGGGCGTGGACGAGCGCGGCCTGCGCTTCTTCACCAACACCGAAAGCGCCAAGGGTGAGCAGCTGAAGGCGCATCCGCAGGTGGCCCTTACCTTCCACTGGAAGCACATCGCTCATGGCGTGCAGGTGCGCTTCGAAGGGGGCGCCAGCCGGCTGCAGCCGGAAGAGGCCGATGCCTACTTCGCCACGCGTGCACGCGGCAGCCAGATCGGCGCGTGGGCCTCGGCGCAATCGCAAACGCTTCCGGACCGCGACACGTTTGAGCAGCGCGTGGCGAAATATGAGGCTGAATTCGAAGGCCGCGACGTGACTCGCCCCCCGCACTGGGGTGGCTACCTGATGCAGCCGAACATGGTTGAGTTCTGGTATGCGGCGGAATTCCGCCTGCACGAACGCATCCGCTGGGACCGTTTCGGTGAAACCTGGCGCAGCCGGTTACTCTATCCATGACTCGTGCGCAGCCCGTGCAGCATATCGCGCAGCATGGTTTTACCGTGCATACGCGGGGCCGCGGGTTGTTCGACGTTACCCAGCAAATACGCGATGCCGTCACCGCAAGCGGCGTGGGCACGGGGCTGGTGCAGGTATTCGTGCACCACACCAGCTGCTCGCTTCTGATCGGCGAAAACGCCGATCCCGTGGTGCAGGCGGATCTTGAACGCTTCTTCGCACGCCTGGTGCCCGATGGCGATCCGATCTTCCGCCACGACGATGAAGGCCCGGACGACATGCCCGCGCACGTACGCGCCATCCTTACCGGTTGCAGCCTGGCAGTTCCCGTGCATGCCGGCAAACCAATGCTCGGCACCTGGCAGGGCATCTATCTTTACGAGCATCGCACGCATGCGCACCAGCGCAAGGTAACCGTCACCGTGCTGGGGCATTGATCTTGTCCGACGCCTTCCCGCAGCGCATCGTCTGCCTGACCGAAGAACCCACCGAGGTGCTCTACGCCATTGGCGAGGAACACCGCATCGTGGGTATTTCCGGCTTCACCGTGCGGCCATCACGGGCGCGCAAGGAGAAGCCGAAAGTCTCGGCGTTCACCAGTGCGAAGATCGGGGCCATCCTGGACTTGAAACCTGATCTTGCGATCGGGTTCTCGGACATCCAGGCCGACATCGCCCGCGACCTCATCAAGGCCGGCGTGGAAGTGTGGATCAGCAACCACCGCAGCGTGGAAGGCATCGTCGCCTATATCCGCCGGCTGGGTGCGATGGTCGGTGCAAGCGATCGCGCCGAAGCGCTGGCGCAGCGTGCGCAGGCGCAACTGGCACGCGTGTCGGCGTTGGCGGCCGCGTTACCGCGCCGCCCGAAAGTATATTTCGAAGAGTGGGACGACCCACAGATCACCGGCATCCGCTGGGTGGCCGAATTGATCCGCATCGCCGGTGGCGATGATGTCTTCCCCGAACTGATGATGGAGCCACTGGCCAAACAGCGCATCCTGGCCGACCCGACGGAAGCGGCGCGTCGCGCGCCTGACATCATCCTTGGCTCATGGTGCGGCAAGCGATTCCGGCCTGGAATTGTCGCCGCGCGCGAGGGCTGGGCGGACGTCCCCGCCGTGCGCAACGGCGACCTCTATGAAATCAAGTCACCGATCATCCTGCAGCCGGGGCCGGCGGCGATCTTCGACGGCCTTGATGCCATCCACGCGATCATCACCGCGTGGGCCGCAAAAACGAACCTCTGAGCTCCATCGCCGTTATTTGCCAGAGGCGGCTCTATCGACGCTGAGGAGGGTACCAGCGCACTGGCACGATCGACCTTAGTCGACGATGAAATCCTGGTTGAATTCCGCGTGCTGGGTCGTACCGCCCCTGGGGGTGACGTCCAGCACGAAATGCAGCGAGCCGGAGTTGGGTACGGTGAAGGTGCCAAGGTAGGTGGTGCTGCCGCCTTCGCTGATCTTGCGGATGGTGATCGGCACGTTGTCGCCGGTGAGGGTGGTGACTTTTGCCTTCACCGTGGCTTCGACGCTATCGTCGTTGGCAATGCGACTGGCAGAGACGTTCAGAAGGCCCTGTTCCGGGGTGTGCGCCACGCCCTGCGCCTTGGCCGACGCCGCCGGCAGGCCGTCGGCGGAGAGCGCGTTGTAGCGCACAATGAACTCACCGGCGCGCATTTCATCAGCCAGGGCGGGGCCCGCCAGCGCAAGGAATGCAAGAAAGAGCACGGTTTTCATGGCAATACTCCCGTCAGGCAGCGCCGGCCAGGCGCATGCCGAAGTCGCTGATCATCAGCACCAGGGTCACGCGCAGCAACATCAACGCCAGGATCACCACGGCGGGCGAGAAATCCAGGCCGCCGAGCACGATCCGGCCACGCAATGGCCGCAGTACCGGTTCGACCAGGCTTCCCACCAGGCGGATCACCGGATGGTAGCGATCGGTGCTCATCATGCTCATCAGCGACCATGCGAACACCAGTACCACGTAAAGCATCACGAAATAGTCGACGAGTTCGGCCAGCGCCAGCACCACCAGACCCGGTACCGAGGGCATCACGCCGACGATGGCGAAGCCCAGCACTATCTTGGCAAGCTCGGCCAGGTACGCCAGCACCAGTGCCGCGCTGTTCCACCGTCGCCAGGTCGGCAGCACCCGCCGCAGCGGCTGCAGGATCGGATTCGTATAGCGGTACAACACCTGGCAGAGAGGGTTGTGGAAATCGGCGCGGCAAACCTCAGCAAGGAAGCGCAGGACGAACAATGTAACGATGGCGCCGAAAATGAAGCCGATGACCAGGCCCCCGGCGTTGGCAAGGTAATTCACGATTCTGCATCCATGGCAGCGGACAGCGCCTCGGCCCGCCGGGTGGCGGCGTCGACGGCGCGTTCGACGATAAGGTTGAAATGATCCATGGCGAAGCTTTCCAGCGCCGCCTGGGTGGTGCCGTTGGGGGAGGTCACCTGCTCGCGTAGCGTGGCAGCCGGCTCACCGCTTTCGGCCAGCATCCGTCCGGCACCCAGGGCGGTTTGCGCAGCCAGCGCGCGGGCAGTCTCCGGGGAAAGCCCCTGGGCTACGCCGGCGGCCTCCAGCGCCTCGGCCAGCAGGAAGAAATAGGCAGGCCCTGAGCCCGAGATCGCCGTGACCACGTCGAGGTCTTCTTCCTGCGGGACCCAGGTGGTGAGGCCGGCCGAATCCAGCAGGTGCTGCGCCAGCGCCCGTTGCGGGGCACCCACCCGGCCGTTGGCGAACAGGCCAGTGGCCCCGGCGCCAATCAGCGCCGGTGTATTGGGCATGCACCGGACCACCGCCTGGGGGCCACCCAGCCAGCGCTCGATCTGGGCAATCCGGATACCGGCGGCAATGGAAACCACGAGCGGCCGTGAGCGCGCCACCACGTGCTTCAATTCCTTGCAGACCGCGGGCATCACCTGGGGCTTGACCGCCAGTACCAGCAGTTCGGCACCCTCGGCGGCCAGCACGTTCTGCGGGTAGGTGGCCACGCCGAATTCGCGGGCGAGCTCCTGGCAGCTATAGGCACGTGGCTCGGCAACGCTGATGGAGCCTGCGTGGCCGCCGTTCTTCAGCACGCCGCCGATCAGGCTGCGTGCCATGTTGCCGCCGCCGATGAAGGCTATGCGCGTCATGGGTCTCCTTGGGGGAGGGCAAGGGCGCGTCAACGCGCCGACAGACGACAATATACCCGCAGCTTGCCCCTTCCCGGCGGCGGTGGTTACCCTAGGCGCGCAAGGGGGACCTGGTATTCAGGACCTGCGGCGACGATGGTGGTCATCCGTTGCCGTTTCGCCGTGCCATTGGCCGCACCGCCCGTACGTTACGAAAAGACCCAGGGGAATACGATGGACATCGCCGAACTGCTTGCCTTCTCGGTGAAGAACAAGGCATCCGACCTCCACCTCTCCGCCGGCCTGCCGCCGATGATCCGCGTGGACGGCGACGTGCGGCGCATCAACATCCCGGCGCTCGAGCACAAGCAGGTGCACTCGCTGATCTACGACATCATGTCGGACAAGCAGCGCCGCGACTACGAAGAATTCTTCGAGGTCGACTTCTCCTTCGAGATTCCCGGCCTGGCGCGTTTCCGCGTGAATGCCTTCAACCACAACCGCGGCGCGGGCGCGGTGTTCCGTACCATTCCCTCTGAAGTGCTCACGCTTGAAGACCTCGCCACGCCGCGCATCTTCCGCGAACTGATCGAGCAGCCGCAGGGGCTGATCCTGGTCACCGGCCCCACCGGTTCGGGCAAGTCCACCACGCTTGCCGCGATGGTCGACCACATCAACAAGAACGAATACGGCCACATCCTCACCATCGAGGACCCGATCGAATTCGTCCATACCTCGCACAAGTGCCTGGTGAACCAGCGCGAGGTGCACCGCGACACGCACGGCTTCACCGAGGCCCTGCGTTCGGCGCTTCGCGAAGACCCGGACTACATCCTGGTGGGTGAGCTGCGCGACCTGGAAACCATCCGCCTGGCGCTGACCGCCGCGGAAACCGGCCACCTGGTGTTCGGCACCCTGCATACCTCGTCGGCCGCCAAGACCATCGACCGCATCATCGACGTGTTCCCGGCCGGTGAAAAACCCATGGTGCGCTCGATGCTGTCGGAGTCGCTGCGCGCGGTGATTTCGCAGACCCTGCTGAAGAAGGTCGGCGGCGGCCGCGTGGCGGCGCATGAAATTATGGTGGCCATCCCAGCCATCCGTAACCTGATCCGCGAAGACAAGGTCGCCCAGATGTACTCGGCGATCCAGACCGGCCAGCAATACGGCATGCAGACCCTCGACCAGACCCTGCAGGACCTGGTCAAGCGTGGCCTGGTGACCCGCCAGCAGGCGGTGGGTTATGCGAAGAACAAGGAAGTGTTCAAGTAAGCAGCCGGACGGCCGGGGCAGCCATGTAAAGGTTGCCCCGGCAAGCATGGGGCCTGTACCGGGGCGGGGAATCGTTCCGGAGTGCCAACTCCATCAGCCTTCCGGCGTACCACTCCCGGCCGTGAGCGCGGCCGGACCGAAACAGGTATATCCTCGCCCGAGGGGCGCCGGGTGCCGGCGATAGGGTTTTGGTCATGAGCGATTTCGATTTCACTTCTTTCCTGAAGTTGATGGTGCATAAACAGGCGTCTGACCTGTTCATCACTGCAGGTGTTGCACCTTCAATGAAGATCCAGGGGCGCATTGTCCCCATCACGCAAAGCCCGCTCACCGCGCAGCAATCGCGCGACATGGTGCTGAACGTGATGACACCCTCGCAACGCGAGGAATTTGAAAAGACCCACGAGTGCCAGTTCGCCATCAGTGCCTCGGGTGTGGGCCGCTTCCGCGTGTCGTGCTTCTATCAGCGCAACTGCGTGGGCATGGTGCTGCGCCGGATCGAATCGAAGATCCCAACTTTCGAAGACCTCAACCTGCCGCCGATCCTCAAACAGCTGGCGATGACCAAGCGCGGCATCGTGATCTTCGTGGGCGGCACCGGCACCGGTAAATCGACCTCGCTGGCAGCGCTGGTTGGCTACCGCAACCACAACTCGACAGGCCACATCATCACCATCGAAGACCCGATCGAATACGTTCACAAACACGAGAACTGCATCATCACCCAGCGCGAAATCGGCATCGACACCGACAGCTGGGAGAACGCGCTGAAAAACACCCTGCGCCAGGCGCCCGACGTGATCATGATCGGCGAGGTGCGCACGCGCGAAACAATGGAACACGCGATCAACTTCTCGGAAACCGGCCATCTGTGCCTGTGCACGCTGCATGCGAACAACGCCAACCAGGCGATGGACCGCATCCTGCACTTCTTCCCGGAAGACCGCCGCACCCAGCTCTTCATGGACCTGTCGCTGAACCTCAAGGGCATCGTGGCCCAGCAGCTCATTCCCACGCCCGATGGCAAGGCACGCCGCGTAGCGGTGGAAATCCTGCTCGGCACGCCTTTAGTGCAGGACTACATCCGCCAGGGCGAGATCCACAAGATCAAGGAAGTGATGCGCGATTCGACCAACCTGGGGATGCAGACCTTCGACCAGGCCCTGGTCACCCTGTACCACGCGGGCGAGATCTCCTACGAGGACGCCTTGCGCCACGCCGACAGCTCCAACGAAGTGCGCCTGCGCATCAAGCTGGCCCAGGGCGGCGATGCGCATACCCTCAGCCAGGGGCTGGAAGGTGTTTCCGTGCAGGAAACGTCGGATAAGAACCAGTTCGGCGGCATGCTGCGCCGCTAGCCGGCCACCGTGTTCGAAAAAAATAGGGAGCCCTCGCGGGCTCCCTATTCATTTCAAGGCGTCGCGCAATTACTTCGACGCGCCCACCATCAGACCGTCAGCCGAAACGCTCTTCACGCCTTTCACCTTCTTGGCCACATGCTCGGCCTTGGTTTTGGCCGCGGCGGTATCGGTGGTGCCCGACAGCGTGACCACGCCGTCGTTGGTATCGACCGAGATGTCGGTCGACTTGATGCCCTTGGTCGAGGCCAGCTCGCTCTTCACCTTGGTGGTGATCCAGCCATCAGCCGCCTTGTCGGGCACCGTCTGGTTGGTCTTCTCCTTGGACATCGAATCCTGCGCGCTCACCGTGGCAAGCGGGAGTGCAGCCACGCCGGCAACCAGGGCCGCGGAAAGGATGGTCTTGCGAATCAGTGATGCATTCATGGCTAACTCCTGTTGATGGGAATAACGGCCGGCAGCCCGCAGGCGCCGCTTACCGTGGCGTCATGGAAACAGGCCATGGGTGAACGATCCGTGGGAACCTGCCGGTTTGTTCATCGCCCGGTCGGCAAGGAATCGTGAAGCGTTCAGGTTGTCGGGGAGAGCCGGCGGGACCCAGTGGCGGCGCTCATGGCTGCGGCGACCCTCGGGAATCGGAGGCCGCTTCGCGGCGTGTCTTATGGCTGCGCGCCCATCGGACGGGCTTCGACCGGGGGTTTTCAATTCGCCATCCTGGCTCAGTGAAAACGGCCGGCCGTCCATGGCCGGCCCCCTGACGGGCCTGATCCGGCCGAAGCCCTTCGCCTTCGCACGGAGCGCCGCCGCTGGGCCCCGCCGGCTCTGCCGAACTGAGGTTCGCGGTGGAAAGCACGGCTGACCTGCATGGCGCAGTTGCCGCGTTCGCTACCATCGGGCTGAAACCTCGAGCGTGCGGTCCGCTCCATGCGTTGTCACTCTGTTTGTCCTGCACCCCACCTCGGACGTGTCCAGAGCCGGGGGCCATCAGCCTCGTTGGCGACTTGTGGAACCGAGCGCTGCGGGCGGAACAGGCCCGCAGGGGACCGGCCTTGGCCGGTCGTTTTCGCGAAGGCCAAGGGCCGCCTCGAAAACCCCCGCCCGCAACGCGCGCGCGCCGGGGCGCAGCCATAAGAAAAAGCCGCGCAGCGGCCTCTTCCCCCAAGCGCCGGTGTAACCGGAGCGACGAGGCTGATGGCCCCCGGCTCCTGCGACCACGCCCGAGCCAAGAAAAAGGGCGCCACAAAGGCGCCCTTTTTCGCTACACGACGGACTGCACGATTACTTGGTTTCGGCCTTGCTGGTGATGACCAGACCGTTGCCGTCTACCAGGACGTCGCCGGACAGCTGCACGATGCGCTGGGCTTGCGCCCGCATGGTGTCGAACTGGGCCTTGGATCGGGCAGCGGCATCGGCGCGCGCTTTGTCGGCCGTGGCCGGGTCCGCGGTGGGGTCGATGCCGATGCCAGCGGCGCTCATGGCGTCGGCCTTGTCGGCCATGACGTCGATCCACGTGCGGTACATGTCGCCGTTCAGATGCACGCGCATCTGGCGGCCCTTGTCGCCGAGGGTGTCCTTGAGCATGTCGCCAAGCTTGGCGTCCTGGCCGGCGCCGATGCCGATGGCTACGGCTTTGTCGGTCATCGCGGCGAAGCCGGGGCCGCCGGCCATCGCCGTCATCTCGGCCGGCAGGGCGACGGGCTTGCCATCGGGCGTCAGCTTGACCTGGGCCAGGGACGGCATCACCGCGCTGCCCATGGCCACCAGGCCCGCGGGGTTGCTGGTGGCGATCAGCAGGCGGCCGGTGATGGAGGGGATCTGCCCGGCCTTGTCGGCCGGCGGCATGCTGAAGCTGTCGAGCGTGATGCGGACGCCGCGCAGGTCGCCGAACGGCGGGATGGCCGCTTGCTGCATGGCCGGGCCCACCTTGGCGAAAGTCTCGTTCAGGCCGGCCAGTGCCGGGCACTGGAACGGCTTGGCAGCGACGGCGTCGGCCTGGGCCGTCCAGAATTCGCGCATCTGCTTCACCGGCAGGGCCAGGGCAAAGTCGAACGGGGCGTCGGAGTCCTTGCCCAGTCCCGGCACCTCCACTTCAAGGCCCGAGAACACCTGGGTGATGTCCGGTGCAAGCGCGATGTCGAAGCGCGTCTCCTGGTGGGTGGCGTCGATCCGGGTGTAGCCGAAGGTGGCCGATGGGAAGCGGGCGGCGATGCGCGTGGCATCGGCTTCGCACGACGGCGGGAAGGGGTTGGCCTGGGCGGTGACCGGCTCGCCGGTCTTGGCAGCATCGGTCTGCATCTTCTGGCGCACCATGGCGGCGAAGAGGGGATCCTTGCCGCTTGCCATCAGAGGCAGCAGGTGGGCGATGTCCACGGCGCCGACGGCGAATTTCTCGTAGCCCTTGTCCTTGGCGATCTTCTCCAGGCGGCCATCGTCCTGCAGGTTCTTTTCCGGACGGTCCAGGCCCAGTGCCTGGCGCAGCTGCGGTTCGGCAGCGTCCGAGGGCAGCAGGGTGGCGACCATTTGCTTGCCGACGACGGCCAGCACCACCTCGGTGCCCGATTCCGCCGACACGGCCTTGCGATAAGACTGGTCACCCACCTTGGCTACGTCGAATTTCTGGCCGTAGGCGGCTTCCATGCGATCGATGAAGGCATTGAAGGCCTTGGGATCGGCGAGGTCCGCGCGCAGCACGGGCGCCAGGCCCAGGCCGTAGAACGCCATCTTGCCCTTCGGATCCATGCCCAGGCCGGCGACGACGTCCTGGGCCTTCTTACCCTCGACCTCCTTCACCAGTGCGCGCAGCAGGTTGGCGTTGTTGACGTGGCCGACCGTCTGCTGGCTGTCGGCCAGCGTCTTCAGCTGCGCGATCTGCCCGGGAAGCTGCAGGTTCCACTGGTTGTAGGCCGCGTTGCGCACGTCGTCTGACGGCGCTTCGATGTTGGCGAACACGTAGGGGGTATCGGCTGGCACGAAGGCCAGTGGCGCGTCCTTGTCCTTATGGCCGCAGGCAGCCAGCAGGGCGGTGGCCAGGCCAAGCGCAATGAGTCGCTTCGTCGGTCGCATCTTCACGTTCCTTTCCCCATATCGGTGTCGTTGGCTGCCCGGCACAGCCGGGAGCGAAGGCCCATTATGCCCGTAAGAAGTGGAGCCAAGGCGACAAAAACGGGCAAAGATGAGCTTTGTTCAGCGTCCAAGCACTTCAGCCAGTACCGCCATGCGTACGAACACGCCATTGCCCACCTGCTCCAGGATGCGCGACTGCGCGCCATCGGCCACATCCGGGGCAATCTCGATGCCGCGATTGATCGGGCCCGGGTGCATCACGAGACAGCCCTTGCCGGCCTTCGCCAGGCGCTTTTTGTCCAGGCCATAACGGGCGAAGTAGCTCGCCTCGTCGGGCAGTTCCGTGGCTGCCATGCGCTCTTTCTGCAGGCGAAGCATGATCACCGCGCCGGCACCCTCGATGGCGGCGTCGAAATCGTGGCCGATTTCAACCCCGGGCAGCTCGTCCGCATCGGGCATCAGCGCGGCCGGGCCGCACAGGCGGATGGTGCGGGTGCCCAGCGCCTGCAGCGCGTGGACATCCGAGCGCGCCACGCGCGAATGGCGCACATCGCCGCAGATGGTGACGGTGAGCTGGTCGAAGTCGGGCCGGTGCTGGCGGATGGTGAGCGCGTCGAGAAGGCCTTGCGTGGGGTGGGCGCGGTTGCCGTCGCCGGCGTTGATCACCGCCACGCCGCTCATGGCGTGCTTGACCAGCGATTCGGGGGTGCCCGATTCCTTGTGTCGCACGATGATCGCATCAAGGTGCATCGCCTCGAGCGTGTGCAGGGTGTCGAAGAGTTCCTCGCCCTTGGCGGTGGAGGAAAGCCCGATGTCGAAGTTGATCACGTCCGCGCCCAGTCGCCGTGCGGCGAGTTCGAACGAGGTGCGCGTGCGCGTGGAAGGTTCGAAGAACAGGTTCAGCACCGTGCGCCCGGCCAGCAGGTTGAGCTTGCGCGTGCCGTGGGCACAGGCTTCGCGCATCGTCTCGGCTCGATCCAGCAGGCGGGTGATCGCCTCGGTGGGCAGGCCCGCAAGCGTGGTGAGGTGGCGCAGGCGTTGGCTCATGGAACCCTCGTGGCAGGGAAGGACGGTTGGGTACGCATCATGCCTGGGCAAGCCAGGCTTCGAGGATCACCGCCGCGGCTTCGGCATCGATGGTGCCTGCGTCGCTGCGCTTTTTAAGCCCTGCCGCGCGTTGGGCGGCGAATCGCCGCGAGGCCTCCTGCGAGGTGTGGCCTTCGTCGGTGAATTCCACCGGCAGTTGCCAGCGTTCGGCCAGTGCCGCGCCGAAACGGCGCGCGGTGCGCGTCATGGGTTGGTCCCTGCCATCGCCATCGAGTGGCAGGCCCACGATGGCGCGTTCTGGCAGCCATTCACGACGCAGGGCGTCAAGGCGGGTCCAGTCGGGCTGCCCTTCGCGTACGGCGATGGCGGCGATGCCGCGGGCGGTGGCGGTGAGCGTATTGCCCACGGCCACGCCGATCAGTCGCGTACCGACATCGAAGCCGAACAGGCAGGCCATGCCTTCACGCGTGGCCGGCATAGCCGGCCAGTTGCGCGGGATTCACGCCCATGAGCCCCGCCGCGGCATTCCAGCGTTCCTCCAGCGGGGTGTCGAAAACGATACGCGCATCGGCCTCGGTGGTGAGCCAGGCGTTTTCCATCAGCTCCTGCTCAAGCTGACCAGGGCTCCAACCGGCATATCCCAGCGCCAACATCGCCTGCGCCGGACCTTCGCCCGCCGCGATTGCCACCAGGATGTCGCGCGAGGTGGTGACCGACCATGCCTCGTTGATGCGATAGCTCGATTCCCACTGGCCAGGTTCGCGATGCAGCACGAAACCGCGTTCCTGCTTGACTGGTCCGCCGATCAACACGGGGTGGTCGGCGATTTCGGCGTCCTGGCATTCGAGGTCCATCTGCGCCAGTACGTCGGCCAGGCGGTACTCGGACATCTGGTTGATCAACAGGCCCACCGCGCCGTCCTCGCCGTGCTGGCACAGGAAAGTAACGCCACGGGCGAACGGCGGGTCGAGGAGACCCGGCATGGCGATGAGGAACTGGCCGGCAAAGCTGGTGGGGGAGTTCATGGCTGGATTGTAGCGGGGCGCGAAGTACTCGGGGTGTTAGCGGTTGCGCAGGATATCCCCGGGGAGAAACTGCCACGTTCGCGTGATGTACAGCTCGTCCACGCGTGTCTTGTCTGGCGGCAGCGCGGGGAAGGGGCCGGCCAGGCGCACGATGCGCTGCGCGGCATCGTCGAGCAGCTTGTGCCCGGAGGACTCGATCACATCCACGCTCTTGATGCTGCCGTCCCGGTTGAGGCCGACAGTGAGCACGACATCGCCGTGCAGGCTTTCACGACGCGCCTGGTCAGGATAGTTCTGGTTGCCGACCCGCTCCACGCGCTTCACCCAGCCGTTCATGTAGGCGGCGTAGGCGTATTCCTTGGTATTGGCTGAAATGAATTTCTTCTTCGGCCGCTTGGCGTACTTTTCTGACTGGTCGCGCACCTCGGCGGCGAGCGCGGCCATTTCTTCGGCGCGCCGGGTTTCCTCGGCGGAGGCCTGGTCGTCCTGGCGGGTGCTGGCCTGGTTGCGGGTCACGGTGAAATCGCTGCTGCCTTCCGTGGTGACCAGCCGTGGATCGCTGGCCGGCGTCGGGTTGGCGGTGGTAGCGGCCACCCGCGTGGGCGCGGTGCCGTGGGCATCGGTGGGAAGCAGCCCCGAAGCGCGTTCGGAGGGCCGCGCGGCCTTTTCGCTTTCGCCGCCACCGGCATTGTTGGCCTGCGCCAGGAAATCAGCCTTGTCCGGCGCCTGGTCGTTGGCTACATCCACCAGGGTGACATCCAGCGACGGCAAGCCGGCCTTCGGACGCGAGGCGCTGAAGGTCACGCCCAGCAGGATGATGCCGTGCAGCACGATGGAAAACAGCAGGGTCGGCCCGAACAGGTCCGTTCCCTGGGAACCTCTTGTGGTCATGACCCCTCGATTGCGTCGAACATCAACCCGGCGATGTTAAGGCCGTACTGGGCATCAAGCTCACGGATGCAGGTGGGCGAGGTGATGTTGATCTCGGTGAGGTAGTCGCCGATCACGTCCAGGCCAACGAAGCGTAGGCCGCGGCGGCGCAGTTCCGGAGCTACCTGGGCGGTGATCCAGCGGTCGCGGTCGGACAGCGGCACGCCTTCCCCGCGGCCACCGGCGGCAAGGTTGCCGCGGAATTCGTCGCCCTGGGGGATGCGCGCCAGGGCGTAGGGTACCGGCTCGCCGTCGATCACCAGGATGCGTTTGTCGCCGGATGTGATCTCGGGGATGAATTTCTGCGCGATCGTGAAGTGCCGTTGGCCCTCCAGCAGGGTTTCCAGCATGGAGTTGAGATTGCTGTCGCCATGGCGCACCTTGAAGATGCCACGCCCGCCCATGCCATCGAGGGGTTTGAGCACCGCCTGGCCGTGCTCGGCGACGAACGCGCGAAGTTCCCTGGTATCACGGGACACCAGGGTAGGCACGATGCATTGCGGGAACTGCAGTGTGAACAGCTTCTCGTTGCAGTCGCGCAGCGAGCGGGGGTCGTTGACCACCCGGCAACCCCGTCCCTGGGCCAGTTCCAGCACCATGGTGTCATAGATGAACTGGGTATCGACCGGAGGGTCCTTGCGCGCCAGGACGATATCCATCGTGCCCAGATCGTGCCATTCAGGCTCGCCCAGGCTGAACCACGAGGTTTTGTCATCGCGCACGCTCAAGGGACGCAACCGGGCCATGGGCGCACCGTCACGGATGGCCAGGTCGCCCTGTTCCATGTACAGCAAGCCATGGCCACGGCGCTGGGCCTCCAGCAGCATGGCAAAGGTGGAGTCCTTGACGATCTTGATATGGCTGATGGGGTCCATCAGCACCGCGACGCGCAACGGCATGGGGAGGGGCACTCCGAAGGCTAAAGTTGGCCCCAAGGCAGCCGATAAGGGCCGACGACGGGGCAAACTCCAAGTGTAGGGGATGGCCGTTCAAAAGCGTGCCACAAAGGCATTTGGTCACTTTTGCTTGACGGCACGGTACCCAGGCGTTAAACAGCGACGCTTGGGTGCACCGCCGAAGAGCGGTCACTTGGCGTGCCATCGGGATACGGTCCGTCGATTGGCGCACGGTCGGGCGAGGGTTAATCGCGCTACCGTGTGCATGGCTTCATGGTGGGGTTTACGGGGGCGGTAGTGAACGAAAACGGACGCAGTAATGGCCTGGCCGGTTTGAAGGTCATGGTGATCGACGACTCCAAGACCATTCGCCGGACGGCGGAGACCCTGCTGAAAAAGGAGGGCTGCGATGTCCTCACGGCGGTCGATGGCTTCGAGGCGCTCGCCAAGATTTCCGACCAGAAGCCACACATCATCTTCGTCGACATCATGATGCCGCGCCTGGACGGCTACCAGACCTGCGCCCTGATCAAGAACAACCCGCAATTCCGGCCTACGCCTGTGATCATGCTCAGTTCGAAGGACGGCCTGTTCGACAAGGCGAGGGGGCGCATTGTCGGCGCCGAGCAATACCTCACCAAACCCTTTACCCGCGACGAATTGCTGGGCGCGATCCAGCGCTACGCCATCGCAAGCTAGCCACGCGCCGGTTACGTTGCTTTCGAAGTCATTGAAGTTTTTCGTGGGGACGTGGCCTTAAGGGCCGCGACCCGACACCAGGGGAACCAGCGCTTTGCCCAACATCCTGATCATCGACGATTCACCGACCGACGTGCGCGTGTTCACCACGTTGCTGGAGAAGGCCGGTTTTTCCGTTTCCAGCGTCGACAATGCCGAGGCCGGCATCGAACGCATCCGTGCCAACCGCCCCGACCTTGTCATCATGGACGTCATCATGCCCGGCATGAACGGCTTCCAGGCCACGCGTACGCTCAGCCGCGACCCGGCCACAGCCGAGGTTCCGGTGGTGATGATCACCACCAAATCGATGGAAACCGACCGCGTCTGGGGTCTTCGCCAGGGAGCACGGGCCTTCATCACCAAACCGGTGAACGAGAAGGAACTGCTCGCCACCATCGACAACCTGCTGCCCAAGCCGCACTGAAGGCACATCCATGACCGACGTCGCTGCCTTCAACCCGTTCGAGCTCCTGGCCTATTACGAGCGCCGTTGCCTGGCGCACACGGCGGCGACCCCGGAGCAGGTGGACGCGCCGAGCCTGTGGCGCGGCATCGGTTTCCGTGTCGGCACGCGTTCGTTCGTGGCCAGCATCGATGAGATCAACGAATTGCTTGCGCCGCCGGCGCTCACCCCCGTGCCCGGTACCCGGCCATGGCTGATGGGCGTGGCCAACGTGCGAGGCAACCTGGTGCCGGTCGTCGACTTCGGGCGTTTTCTCTTCAATGCCCGGACACCGTCGTCCGAGCGCACCCGCCTGCTGCTGGTGCGCCAGCAGAACGGCACGGTGGGCCTGCTGGTGGATGAAGTGTTCGGCCAGCGACTGGTGGATGAGGAACAACGCCGCCTGGCCGGCCCCGAGGAAGACCCGCGCCTGACGCGATTCGTCTCGGAGAATGTCACGGTGGGTGACCGCGAATACGGGATGCTGAGCATGACGCGACTGGTGCGCGCGCCGGACTTCCGCCAGACCGCGGTATAGCAGTGGAATTTGGATACAAGCGCGTGGCTGCCTGAACGGCATGTCGCGTGTGGCAAGACGGGCAGGCCGGCAGCGGCATGCCGGACAGGGGGCGAAGCGGGTGCCCGCTTCGCAGGTAAAGACAGCCCACGTAGGCTGCCTTGCCATGTGGATCGACGTATAACGGGCGTGTGACGAGGTGAGTATGAGTACGACCACAGGGGGTGCGAAGGATCGCAGCAACTTGATCCTGATCGCGGCGCTGGTGCTTTCCATCGGCATCGCGGCTGTCGATTTCTACATGCTCAACACCAAGAACGACGAAGACCGCCAGGCCGTCGGGCTCACTACCCAGATCCAGGTGATCTCGCAGCAGACGGCCAAGGATGCGCTTGAAGCCTCCGACGGTAACGCCGACGCGTTCCGGGAACTGCAAGCTGCCCGCAATACCATCGATTCGGCCGTGCAGCGCCTGAACAAAGGCGATGTGAAAACCCGCATGCCGGCCTATGCCGACAACAACGTCACGGCGGCCGGCAAGTCGGTTGCGGCGTTGACAAATGCATGGAACCAGCTGGATTCGGACATCGGCAAGATCCTGTCCAACAAGCAGCTGGTGCTCGATTCCACCCAGCGCGCGGGTACGTTTTCACGCCAGATGCCGCTGCTGAACGCACGCAACGACGAGGTGCTGACCATCCTGCAGCAGCGCAATGGCTCGGTGGAACAGACCTACACCACCGCCCGCCAGCTGCTGCTGGGTGACCGCATGATCCGCCGCGTGTCGGAAATCCTGCAGGGCGGCGACGCCGGCCAGCCGGCCGCCGATGGCCTGTCCCGCGACGCCCAGCTCTACGGCGCGGTGCTGAAGGGCCTGACCTCCGGTAGCGAAGACAACTCGGTCAAGCCGATCAGCGACGCCAACGCCAAGAAGATCCTCGAAGCCATGCAGGCCAGCTGGGGCGAGTTGAACGATCCCGTGGCGCAGCTGGTGGCCGCTTCGCCCAACCTGCAGGACGTCAAGCGCGCCGGCAACCAGGCCTCGCTCGATTCACAGACCGTGCTCCTGCGCGCCAACGACGTCGCCGGCCAGATCGGCAAGCTGCCGCTCACCCGCCTCTTCCCCAACATATGGTTTGGCCTGCTCGGCGCCGTGGGTGCCGCGGTATTCGCCCTGCTGCTGGTGATCACCCAGATCCGCGACCAGCGCGCGCGGTTTGAATCCACCAACGCCCTGAACCGCAAGAACGAAGCGGCCATTGGCCGTCTGCTGGACGAAATGGTGACGCTGGCCGAGGGCGATCTCACGGTGAAGGCCACGGTGACCGAGGACATCACCGGCGCCATCGCCGACTCGATCAACTCCGCCGTGGACGAACTTCGTCGACTGGTGGCCACGATCAACGAGACCGCCGTGCGTGTGTCCGCGGCCGCCCAGGAGACGCAGGCCACCGCCATGCACCTAGCCGACGCCGCCGAGCAGCAGGCTACGCAGATCAGCACCGCCACCACCGCCATCAACCAGATCGCCACGTCCATGGACACCGTGTCCCGCGACTCGGCCGAATCCGCGGACGTTGCCCAGCGGTCGGTGCAGATTGCCTCGCGTGGCGCCGAAGTGGTGCGCGAAACCATTCAGGGCATGGACTCCATCCGTGACCAGATCCAGGAGACCTCCAAGCGCATCAAACGCCTGGGCGAGTCGTCGCAGGAAATCGGCTCGATCGTGGAACTGATCAACGACATCGCCGAGCAGACCAACATCCTGGCCTTGAACGCCGCCATCCAGGCGGCTTCGGCAGGCGAAGCGGGCCGCGGTTTCGCGGTGGTGGCCGACGAAGTGCAGCGCCTGGCCGAACGCTCGGCCAGTGCAACGAAACGAATCGAAACGCTGGTGCAGACGATTCAGTCCGACACCAATGAGGCGGTCAGTTCCATGGAACAGACGACGGCCGAGGTGGTGGCGGGCGCCCGGTTGGCCGAGGACGCCGGTACCGCGCTGGGCGACATCGAGCGCGTCTCGAACGACCTTGCCGGCCTGATTCAGAACATCTCCACCGCCGCGCGCCAGCAGTCGGTCGCGGCTACCGATACCTCCGCGACGATGAACGTGATCCAGGAAATTACCTCGCAGACCTCGCTGGGCGCGAGCCAGACGGCCGAATCGATCGGCAACCTGGCGCAGCTGGCCAACGACCTGCGCCTGTCGGTGGCGAACTTCAAGCTTCCGGGCTAACCCGGTCAACCGCTCACGGGTTTCGAATTTTGGGATGTGGCGCACATGAATTGGATGGATGCTGGCATTGTCCTTGCTGGAGAGAAGCGATGAATACGTTCGCTTCCGCCAGCCGTGCCCGTGCGCTCCAGCGCTGCGTGTCTGTCGGCACCTGCCCACTTGCCCATGCCTTTGCCGTCAGCAACGCCAGCCACACCCGAGTTTCAAAAGCCTCACCCGGAAGCGCCCAATGAGACTCCAGGACCACAACGATTTCACCACGCTCAACTGGGTCAAGGCGGAGCTGGACGAGGCGCTTTCCAAGGCACGCCAGGCGCTGGAGGCCTACGTCAGCGAACCGGCCGACATCCATGTCATGCGCTCATGCGCAGCGGACCTGCACCAGGTGCATGGCACCCTTCGCATGGTCGAGCTCTATGGCGCGGCCATGGTGGTGGAGGAAATGGAGCAACTGGTGGCGGCCCTGATGGCCGGTACCGTTGCCCAGCGCGACGATGCCTATGCCGCGCTGATGCGCGGCATGGTGCAGATGCCCGACTACCTCGAGCGCCTGCAGAGCGGGCATCGGGATGTTCCCATTGTGCTGCTGCCGTTGCTCAACGACCTGCGCGCCAGCCGTGGCGTCGACGGCCTGCACGAATCGGCCCTGTTCACGCCCAATCTCGATGTCGCGTTGCCGATGGATGCCCCGGGCGCCACCGAGCCGCATGCCACTGAGTTCTACCGCGACGAAATCGCCGCATTGCGCCTGCGTTTCCAGCAACTGCTGCTGTCCTGGTTCCGTGGCCAGGGCGGCGATCGCCAGCTCCAGGGCATGCGCGCCACGCTCGATTCGCTGGCTGCCCGCTGCTACACCATCGCCGGGCGCCGCCTGTGGTGGATCACCGCCGGTGTGCTCGATGGCCTGGAGCGTGGCGTGCTTAAGGCGCACGCGAAGGAAGTGCGGCACCTGATCGGCCGCGTCGATCGGTGCATCCGCCAGTTGCTCGAACAAGGCGAGGAAGCCCTGCTCGGCGGCGATGGTGACGAGCTTTCGCGCAAACTGCTGTATTTCGTCGCCCAGGCGCGTCCGGGCAGCGAACGTCTCGATGAATTGCGCCGGGTCTATCGCCTGGACGGCCTGCTTCCCGATGACGCTGAGCTCGAGCATGCCCGTGGCTCGATGTCCGGCCACAACCGCGCGCTACTGGATACCGTAGCCTCGGCCATCAAGGACGACCTGCTTCGCGTCAAGGATGCGCTCGACCTCTTCTTGCGGCGCCACGAAGGCGACCCCTCGGAGCTGGCCCCGCAGGTGGAAGTACTCGAGCGCGTGGGCGACACCCTGGGCATGCTCGCCCTGGCCGTGCCTCGCCGCGTGGTCAATGAACAACGCCGCGTCATGGAAGAGATCGCCACGCGCATGCGCGCCCCCGACGAGGAAGCCCTGCTCGACGTCGCCGGCGCCCTGCTTTATGTCGAAGCCTCGCTCGACGACCATATCGAACGCCTGGGTGCCGAAGGCGCCGCCGAGGATCCGGGCGAGGGCCCGGCGCCGTTGCCACGCAGCGAGGCTCGCCACATCCTCGCTTCGCTGATGCGCGAGGCGACGGCCAATACCTTCAAGGTCAAGGAAGCCATCGTCGGCTTCGTCGAATCGAGCTGGGATCACGAACAGCTGGTCGAGGTGCCGCGCCTGATGGACGAGGTCTCCGGCGCGATGCAGATGCTCGGTGCCGTGCGCCCCTCGCAGTTGGCCGTGGGCATCGGTCGCTTCGTCGACCACGAGCTGGTCCAGGACCGCCGCATTCCGTCGGGTGTGCAGATGGATCGCCTGGCCGATGCACTGGCGGCGCTCGAGTACTACCTGGAGGCTGCTCGCGAACACCGCGGTGGCCTTGAGCACATCCTTGACGTCACCGAGCAGAGCCTTGCCGCGCTCGGTTACTGGCCGTTGCCCGAACCACGGGGCGCGGCCGAAGAAGCCATCCATGCGGGCGCGGACGATTTTGCCGTCGCATCGCACGGAGCCACTGCCGACGAACCGGTGGGCCTGCTGGCCGATGGCGGCAGCGTGCCGCCGATCTTCAACGAAAGCCCCGCGGCCGAAACCGCCGGCGCGCCCCTGCCGTCCTCTGGCCACGCCTTCGTATCCCACGTTGCCGCCTCGGACGACAACGATTGGGTGGAAGTGGAGGAAGAGATAGAGCAGGAGGTCGGTGGCGACGACATGGCCGATTTCGCCGGCTTCCAGGTGACGGTCGATGGCATCGACGATGAGATCCGCGAGATCTTCCTGGAGGAAATGCTCGAGGAGATCACCAACCTCCAGCAAGGCGTGGCCATCTGGATGACCGACCCGGAAAAGCGCGAGTCGCTGGTGCCGGTCCGCCGCTCCTTCCATACCCTGAAGGGGTCCGGCCGCCTGGTGGGCGCGCGCCTGCTGGGCGAGTTCGCGTGGAAGATCGAGAACATGCTCAACCGCGTGCTCGACGGCACGATCGCGCCGGACACTGATGTCCAGGCCTTGGTCGCCCATGCCCTGGCCGCGCTGCCGGAACTGCACATCGCCCTGTCCGGCGGTCCCACCCCGATGGCTCCGCTGGCGGCGATCATGACCGTCGCCGACCGTCTGGCTTCAGGCGCCTCAGGTCGCATCGAGGATGTCCTCACCGCACGCCAGACCGTGCGCACCAAGGTGCGCCGCCGCGTGCCTCGCGCGACCGTCGAGGCTATCCCCACGGCTGCCTTCGCACCTGCCGCAACCCCCGACGCGCCATCGGACGTCCCGGCGGCTGCGACTGGGATGGAAGCGGTCCATGCCGACGAAACGCACACGCCGCCGGCGATGTTCATCGGTCCGGCACTGCCGCCGATCGATCCCGTATTGCTGGATATCCTTCGCACGGAAGTGGGCCAGTACCAGCAGACCATCCGTGCGGCGCTGGCCCGTACCGACGACGGCCACCTGCCGGTGGACGATGCCCTCCTGCGCGCCGTGCATACCCTGCATGGCGCCATCGGCATGGTCGACATTGCGCCGTTGATCCATGTATTGGCACCGATGGAAGGCCTGCTCAAGCGCGTGCGCGCCGGCAGCGGGTCGTTGTCGCCGGAGGGCGTGCTCGCCCTGGGCGACGTTGCCGACCTCGTCGAACACATCATGGCCCAGTTCGACGACGACGAACCCTATGTGCCCGCCGTCGACCAGCTTGCCGATCGCATCAGCCGCATGCGCGATGAGCAGCCCGCCGTCCAGGTGGCGCATGTGCTGTTCGAGCCCGCACCGGACGAAGCCCTCGAAGCCCTCAGGCACGATGCGGATTTCGACGCCGCGGTGTCCGCTTCGCTGGCCGGGGAGATTCCCGATGCCGGTGCTGGCGTAGCCGCCGCCGACGTCAACGAAGACCTGACCGCCGATTTCCTCGCCGCAATGGATGGCGGGGAACCGTTGGATCCTGGCGTACCCGCGATCACCACGCCGACCGTCGACGACGCTGCGGCGTGGGACGCGCTGATGGCCGAGCTCGACGAAGAAGCCGCCCAGATGCCTGGGTCCGCCGCCGCGGAGTCGATGCAAAACCTGCCCCTGGATGCATCGGCGGAGCTTGCCGATGGCATGGCCCTGCCTTCGGCCGAATTTGAAGACACAACGTCGCTCAACGACGCCGAGCTCGAAGCTGAACTTGAAGCCCAGTTGCAGGCCGAGCTCGATGCCGAGGGCCCGATGTCGAGCGACGACGAGGTGCCGTCCACCGCAGTATCCGGTCCGGCGGGCGACGACGAACAACTCGTGGCCGAAGCGGAGCTGGAAGACGAGCTCACCGCCGAACCTGATGCGCACACCGCGTTGCCGCCGGCGACGGACCTGGACGTCCACGCGCCGGAGCCGGTGGCCATGCCGTTGGCCGCCGCCAGCGAACAGGTCGTGCCGGGCATGGTCGACCTGTCCACCATCGATCCGGACCTCCTTGAGGTGTTCGTCGAGGAAGGACGCGAGATCCTGGACCACGCCGACGGCGTGCTGGCCCAGTGGCGCGGTGCGCCGACCGAGCCCCAGCACGTGGCCGGCCTGCAGCGCGACCTGCATACGCTCAAGGGCAGCGCCCGCATGGCCGGCGTGCCGCCGGTGGGCGACCTTGCCCACGCCATGGAAGCGGTGCTCGATGCAGTGGCCGGTGGCCGCCGCGACGGTGACCTGGTTGCCATCCGTGCCATGGAGAGTGGTTTCGACCAGCTCCACGGCATGATCCAGCGACTGGCCCAGGGCCAGAGCGTTGGTCTGGACCCGCACGCTATCCACCCGTTCGTGGAACTGGCAGGTGGTGTCATCGGCCCGATCGAGGACGAACCCACGGTGTTCGCCGCACCCGAGCGCGAAGTCGTGGCGCCGGTATTCGCCGACGACGACACTGAAGTCGAGCCGATCGACCCGCGCGACCTGCCCGAACTGCTGCCGGAATTCGAGGAAGAACAGCGTGGGTCCCAGGAGCAGATCCGCGTTCGCGCCGAATTGCTCGACACCCTGGTCAACCATGCCGGCGAGATGTCGATCTACCGCTCGCGCCTGGAACAGCAGATCACCGGCTTCCGCTTCAACCTGATCGAGCACGAACAGACGGTGAGCCGACTGCGCAGCCAGCTGCGCATGCTGGAGATCGAAACCGAGGCGCAGATCATCGCCCGCTACCAGCAGGAACATCGCGAAACGGGCATCGCCTCGTTCGACCCGCTGGAACTGGACCGTTTCTCCGGTCTGCAGCAGTACTCGCGGGCCCTCGCCGAGTCGGTATCGGATCTGGTGTCGATCCAGGGCATCCTGGACGACCTCACGCGCCAATCGGAAACCTTGCTGCTGCAGCAGTCGCGGGTGAACTCCGAACTGCAGGACGGCCTGATGCAGACGCGCATGCTGCCGTTCGACGCCATGGTGCCGAACCTGCGCCGTACCTTGCGACAGGCAGCGACCGACCTGGACAAACGCGCCACCTTGCAGGTGGACGGCGCCCACGGCGAAATGGACCGCAACCTGCTCGATCGCATCAAGGCGCCGTTCGAGCACATGCTGCGCAACGCGGTGGCCCACGGCATCGAGTCGCCGGCCGAACGCGAGGCCGCCGGCAAGAATCCGGAAGGCACCGTACGCATCCAGGTGAGCCGTGAAGCCACCGAGGTGGTGATCCGCGTGTCCGACGACGGACGCGGCCTGGACCGCGAGGCCATTCGCGCCAAGGCGATCGAACGCGGCCTGCTGCGGCGTGATGCACGCGTCGGCGACGATCAGCTCCTGGCCTTCATCGCCACCCCGGGTTTCTCCACCGCGCAGGAAGTCACCCAGCTGGCCGGCCGCGGCGTGGGCATGGACGTGGTTGCCAACGAGATCAAGCAGCTCGGCGGCACGCTGTCGATCGATTCGACCCAAGGGCAGGGCACGACTTTCACCTTGCGCCTGCCGTTCACCCTGGCGGTGACCCAGGCCATCCTGGTACGCATCGGCGAGTCGCATTTCGCCATTCCGATGACCTCGGTGCAGGGCGTGGCGCGCATTTCGCCCGAAGACATGCTGGCACGCCTGTCCGAGGCCGATCCGAACTTCACCTATGGCAATGACGACTACGGCGTGCACGACCTGCCGCAGTTGCTCGGCCTGCCGCCGGTCACCGTGCTCGAGGAAGGCCAGCAGCCCTTGCTGTTGACCCGCAGCGGCGACCTCCGCGCTGCGATCCGCATCGACGAAGTACTCGGTTCACGCGAAATCGTGGTCAAGCCCGTCGGCCCGCAGGTCAGCTCGGTGCCCGGCATCCTGGGCGCCACGATCATGGGCGACGGCTCGGTGCTGATCATCCTTGACCTTGCCCCGCTGGTCCGCCACAACGTGGCCCGCCGCGCTCAGGCCGCCGATGACCGTACACCCTTCGTGCCGGCGCTGCCCGACGAAGTGCGCGTGCGTCCGCTGGTGATGGTGGTGGATGATTCGATCACCATGCGCAAGGTCACCGGCCGCGTGCTTGAGCGTAACGAGTTCGAGGTGATGACGGCCAAGGACGGTGTCGATGCCATCGAGAAACTGCACGAACGCGTGCCCGACCTCATGTTGCTCGACATCGAGATGCCGCGCATGGACGGCTATGAGCTCGCCACGCACATGAAGGCCGACGCCCGCCTGCGCGATGTCCCGATCATCATGATCACATCGCGTACGGGCGAAAAGCACCGGCAGCGCGCCTTCGACATCGGCGTGGAGCGCTACATCGGCAAGCCCTACCAGGAGAGCGACCTGGTGGTGCAGATCAACGACGTGCTCGGGGTAACGCATGGCTGATCGCGGTGTCGCCGTCGCCCTGTTGTTCGGCGATGAGGAACTTGGCTCCCAGTTGCGCGCGGCCCTGGTGGAACTGGGCGCGCGCATCGTGCACGAAGGCGCCGTGGCGTCGTTCGGTGCCCATGAGATCAAGTCCACCGGCGTCGACATCGTGGTGGTTAACCTCGACGACGATGCCGACGAAGAACTCGACCGCCTCTACGATGCCATCGACGGAGACCATCCCCGTCTGATATTCAACGATGCGGCGGCTTCCCGCGGGCTTCAGGGTTGGGACCGCGCTCGTTGGGCGCGCCATCTTGCGACAAAGCTCCTGGCCGGAGCCGACATCGATCCGCCGCGACCGGCCGACGCACGTGGCATCGACTTGCCTGAGCCCCAGGCACCGGCAACGCACGCTGATAACCATCATGCCAACGTGGCGCCACTGGCCGAGACCGAGGCCAGGTCCGAAGAACTGGAAGCCGAACTCGAGGCGCTGTTGTCCCAGGACGACGAAGCCGCGGCTTTCCAGGGCATGGAGCTGGATGGCGCCATCGACCAGGGCAACGCCGCCGCCAGCGAATACGAGGATCTCGAAGCGGTGTCTGCTTCGCCGCTGGTGTTCAACGAGGACCTCGCAGCCGACCTCGACACCGAACTTCCCGCCAGCGACGACTATGTCTTCGGCGACGCCGGCCCGATGGCGCCGCGGCCACCCGCGCACGACGATGCGCTTTCCCTTAGTGCGGAATTCGACGAACTGGCGAACCTCGCCACCGACACCGAGGCGGAGCCGGATTATCTCTTCGGCGCCAGTGACAACGGCGGCGACACCGCATCGCGCGCGCCGGCGATCCACGACGAACCGGCGCGACAGCCGTCGACACCTGCCCCCGCGGCGACTGTGTCGCACGAGGATTTCGCTGGCCTCTCGCTGATGGATGACGAAGAAGACTTCGGGCAAGCACCGGCAACCGCCCCGGCGGTTCCGCCTGCATCTCCCGATACCGGCCGGTTCAGCCTGGCTCCGATGGACGAGGCTGATACGGCCGGTGTCCAGCCGCCCCCGGTCCAGGACATCGTGTTACCCGAGATCGAATCACGGGTCACCCAGGTCTCCCAGTCCATCCCGCCGGACTGGAGCCTGGTCGATGACCAGGAGCCGGTAGCGGGCGATGCGGCGACCGCGCCGATGGCCAGTCCCGAACCCAATCCCTTCGGCATCGAGAAGATGTCCGCGGCGGAATTCCTTGCCCCGGAAAGTGATGCCGAAGACGACCAGTCGCTGGAGCCGGGCCTGGGCCTGGAACTGGTGTCGATGGAGGAAGCCGTGGCGCCCCGGGCCTCGGACAGTGAATATTTCGCCGAGACGTTCCTGGACAGTGCGGCGGCGAGCGTACGCCGCGTGCTGGCCCTGGTGGTATCGCAGGACAGCGAGGACGCGGCCAGGTTGTTCCTGGCGTCCATGCCCGCGCGCCTGCCCGCCCTGGTGGTGGTGCTGCAGCAGGGTGACGCGGCGGTTTTCGCTCGTAGCCTTGCCGCCACGACGACACTTCCCTCGCGCGTGGCCGAAGCCGACCGCTTCGCCGCGCAATCAAGCGTGCTCGTGATGCCGCCCGGTCATCGCATGGCCTTGCGCCGTGACGGGCAGGTAACCCTTACCGGCGATGACGCCGGTGGCGTGGATGCCACCCTTAGCCAGCTGGCCGCGACCTTCGGCGCCGACCTCACCGCGGTGGTCTTCGTCGGCAGTGGCCGCGATGGCGTGGCCGGTTGCCAGGCCGTGGCCGATCGTAGCGGACGGGTCTGGGCAGAAGAACCGGGCGACCGCGCGTCGGCCACCATCGCCGGCATCCATGCCGAGCGCATCGAAAGCTTCACTGGCAGCGTGGCCGCCATGGCTGCGCGCCTGATCGAGGAATTCCCATGAGCGACCTGCTGCCGCGCGAAATCCGTTGCGTGCTGATCCCCAGCGGCGGTGCCCGCCTGCTGCTGCCCAACGCCACGATTTCAGAAGTGATTACGCTGTCTACGCCGGAGCCGGTGGAACATGCACCTGCATGGCTGCTCGGCCGCATCGCGTGGCGCGGCTGGCGCGTGCCGCTGGTGTCGTTCGCCACCCTCACCGGGATTGATCCGTCGAGCGAAAGCGGCAACTCCCGCGTGGCGGTATTGAAGGCTCTCGGCGGCAACCCGAAGCTGCCATTCATTGCCGTGGTTACCCAGGGTTTCCCCCGCCTGACCACGCTTAACGCCGAATTGATCCTGCCTACGCACGATGGCTCGGAACTGCCGTTCGGCGTGCGCGCCAACGTGTTGGTGCGCGACGACACCGCGGTGATCCCGGACCTGGAAGCGATCGAGGCGGAACTCGTCGCCGTGCTGGAAGCCGCCTGAAGGCCTTACCAGTCGCCGTATAGCGATTGCAGAGCGGCCAATGCAGCCAGGCCCGCGGTTTCCGTGCGCAGGATGCGCGGCCCAAGCTGCAAACCCATGAAGCCCGCCGAGGCCAGCGCTTCGGTATCGCGCTGGCCCAGGCCGCCTTCGGGCCCCACCACCAGATAGGCCCCGGGGCTGCCCAGCGCGAGTTCGCCTACACGGCGTCCCACGCCTGGCATCAGTGCCACGCGTTGGCGTCCATCATCTTCCAGCGATACGAGCCACGTGGACAACGCCATGGTGGGCCACACCACTGGAACCAGGGCGCGGCCGCTCTGCTCGCATGCGCCCACCACCACCGCCTGCCAGTGCGCCCGGCGCTTCTTCGCGCGACCGGCATCGAGCTTTACTTCCGAACGTTCGCAGGTGACGGGCACGATCCCCGCCACGCCCAGTTCGGTCGCCTTCTGCATGATGAAATCCATCTTGTCGCCGCGGGCCACACCCTGTACCAGCACCAGCGGCAGCGGTGATTCATTGCCTGCCGGCGTCGTGGATTCGACGGCCACGCGCAGTTCCTTCTTGCCGGCCTCGACGAGGCGGCCTGCGTACTGGTTGCCATCGCCGTTGAACAGGGTGATCGCATCGCCGGCCTGCATGCGCAGGACGCGGCCGACGTGATCGACGGCCTGGCCGGTGATGATGGCCTCGCTGCCGGCGGCGAGGGTTTGTTCCACATGGACTCGAATGGTTCGCATCGGCCCATTGTAGGTTCGTTTCAGGCGACCGCGCGTTCGATCCCCGCGATGGCCACGTCCACCAGGTGGTCGATCTCCTGTGTGCTGACCACATAGGGCGGCATGAAATAGACCACGTTGCCCAGCGGGCGCAGGAGGACGCCATGATCCAGGCCATGCAGGTATACGCGAAGCCCCCGGCGTTCGCCGGCCTCGAAGGGCCGGCGTGTTGTCTTGTCGGCTACCAGTTCCACCGCGGCGATCATCCCGGTCTGCCGGACATCGGCCACGTGCGGATGGTCGGTGAGCGGTGCCAGCCGCGCGCGCAGGTGCGCGGCCAGCACACGATTGCGCTCGAGCACGGGTTCCTCGTGGAAAATGCGCAATGTTTCCACCGCCGCGGCGCAGGCCAGTGGATTGCCGGTGTAACTGTGCGAGTGCAGGAAGGCCTTGCCGCTGCGGTACTCATCATAGAACGCCGCGTATACCGTACCGGTGGTGAGCACCGCCGATAGAGGCAGGAAGCCGCCGGTGAGCCCCTTGGAAAGGCATAGGAAATCGGGTGTGATCGCCGCCTGTTCGCAGGCAAACAGGGTGCCGGTGCGGCCAAAGCCGACGGCGATCTCGTCGGCGATCAGGTGCACCTGGAACTCATCGCACAGCGCACGCAGCCCCGAGAGGTAACTGGCGTCGTGCATGCGCATGCCACCGGCACACTGCACCAGCGGTTCCACGATCACCGCGCAGCATTCGTGGGCGTATTGTTCCAACAGCGTACGCATCTGGCCCAGGCGGCGTGTCGCCACCTGCACGGGTGTTTCGCCGGGCTCACCTTCATAGGCATCGGGCGAGGGCGCGAGCTCCGGGTGCAGCAATAACGGCGCATAGGTGCGGCGGTAAAGCGCCACGTCGCTCACCGAGAGGGCACCGAGTGTTTCCCCGTGATAGCTGCCGGTGAGCGCGATGAAGCGGGTCTTCTCGCCGTGGCCGACGTTTTGCCAGTAGTGGAAGCTCATCTTCAGCGCCACTTCGACCGCCGCCGAGCCATTGTCCGCCAGGAACACGCGCTCGAGGCCCGGGGGAGCCACGCGAAGCAACGATTCGGCCAGTTCCACCGCAGGTTCATGGGTGAACCCGGCGAAGATCACGTGTTCGAGGGTATCGAGCTGTTTTTTCACCGCCGCGCCGATGCGCGGGTTGGCGTGGCCGAACAGGTTCGTCCACCAGCTGCTGATGCCGTCGAGGTAGCGTCGGCCGTCGGCATCGACCAGCCACGCCCCTTCGCCACGCACCACGGGTACCATGGGGATCGTTTCGTGATCGTGCATCTGCGTGCAGGGATGCCAGAGCACGGCAAGGTCGCGCGTGGCCAATGACGCGCTGGATGGGTTCAAGACGTGGCGGTTCATCCGCCCATGATCGCACCGGAGAGGATCCACGTGACAGGAGCGGGTGGTTGAAACGTCGTATCGGCGTGCTGCTGGTGTTGGCGGTGCTGGCCCTCGTGGCGATTTTCTGGCTGCTGCCGGCCCGCTGGGCGCTGCCCCTGTTGCAGCAGCGCATGCCTGGCGTGCGCCTGGACGCGGTGGGCGGCAGCCTTTGGCAGGGACATGCCGAAAGCGTCAGCGACGACAAGGGCCGTTTTCTCGGCCGCGTCGACTGGACTCTCTCTCGCCGCGCGGTGTTGGGCCAGTTGGCATTTGCCTTCGATTTCCATGGTCCTGCGGGGACGGCCGGCGGCGAGCTGGAAGGCAAGGGCGATGTGCAGGCCTGGCGCCATGTCCGGCTGGATCTGGACATCAGCCGCCTGAAGCTGCCGCCTGCCTGGCGCATGGAAGGCGCCACGGGGCGCCTGTCGGGCACCTTCGATTCGATCACCCTGCGCTCGAACTGGCCGCAGGATCTTACCGGCACGCTGCGTTGGCGCAACGCCGCGGTGATGTCGCGTGGCCAGGCGGTGAACCTTGGCGACCTGCGCGCCGACCTTGCGGGCATGGCCAGCGTCATCCACGGCGAATTGCGCGACGAGGGCGATGGCCCGGTAGCATTGCAGGGCACCGTGCTGGTGGCACCGATCGGCTGGCGGCTGGCTGCCAACCTTCGTCCACGTCAGGCCGATGCCGCGCTCGCCCGCGTGCTCGCTCGCTGGGCGAGCCCGACCGCCGACGGCAGCTATCCTGTCAACCTGCATGCGGGCGTCGTGCCCGCGGAGGCGCCATGAGCATCATCGACGACGCTACCCTGGATCACGCACTTGCCGGCGCCATGGAAGCCGCGGACGCTGCCGCTGCCATCATCTGCCACTACTGGCGCGAAGGCGTGGCGGTGGAACTGAAAGACGACGCCACCCCTGTCACCGTCGCCGACCGCGAGGCCGAGCAGGCCATCCGCCAGGTGCTCGCCCGCACCCTGCCGGAGGCCTCCATTCATGGCGAGGAATTCGGTCGCGGCGACGACCGCGTGTTGACCTGGCTGGTGGACCCGCTCGATGGCACCAAGAGCTTCGTCCGGCGCACGCCGTTCTTCTCTACCCAGATAGCCCTGATGGCCGGGCCCGAACTGGTGCTTGGCGTATCGAAGGCGCCGCTGTATTGCGAAACCATGTGGGCGCGGCGCGGCGGCGGTGCATGGCTCGATGGCGAGCGCGTGCACGTAGCTGGCACGTCCAGTCTCGCCCAGGCGTCGATATCAACGGGCAATGTACGCAGCCTCACCTCAAGTAGTGGATGGGACGCGCTGGGTGCGTTGGTCCGCGACACCAATCGCATCCGTGGCTACGGTGATTTCTGCCATTACCACCTGTTGGCGCGCGGCGGCCTCGACCTGGTGATTGAATCGGACGTCAACATCCTCGATATCGCAGCCCTCGCGGTGATCGTGCGTGAAGCGGGGGGCATCTTCACCGACCTTGACGGCGGCGAACTGGATATCCACACGCGCAGCGTACTTGCCGGCGTACCGGCCATCCATTCGCTCGCCGCCCCGCGATTGCGCGGCGCTACAATACCCCGATGAGCAAGCATCCGATCATCCACGCCACACGGGAAGTTACCGACAGCCGCTTCCTGCACGTGGAAGCTGTCGACCTTGAGTTCTCCAATGGCCAGCGTCGCACCTACGAACGCATGAAAAGCTCAGGCCTGGGCGCAGTGATCATCGTACCCATGCGTGATGACGACACCGTGCTCCTGGTACGCGAATACGGCGTGGGCGTGGAACGCTACGAGCTTGGCCTGCCCAAGGGCCGCCTCGACCGCGGCGAGTCGGTACTCGAGGGCGCCAACCGCGAGTTGAAGGAAGAAGTAGGTTATGGCGCGCGGGAGCTCAAGACGCTTGGCGTCCTTTCGCTGTCGCCTTCATACATGACCCACCAGACCCATGTGGTGCTGGCACGCGACCTGTTTCCCGAACGCCTGGAAGGCGACGAGCCGGAAGAACTCGAAGTAGTGCCGTGGCAGATGTCCGACCTTCACACCTTGCTCGGCCGCGAGGAAGTCAGCGAGGGCCGCTCCATCGCAGCATTGTTCATGGCCCGGGAGTTCCTTGCAGGCAGGTTCCAGCCGGCATGAACGAAACCCTGCACCTGCTCGAGTCGCTGGCCGCCCTGGCGCGCCGCGCCGGCGATGCAGTGATGGACGTCTATGCCAGCGACTTCGCCGTGCAATGCAAGGACGACGATTCCCCCGTGACCGCCGCCGACCTCGCTGCCCAGCGCGTGATCGTCGAGGGCCTGGCTACCTTTGCCGAAGTCCTTCCGGTGGTTTCCGAGGAAGCCACCGCGGCGCGCTGGCATGAGCGCCGCCAATGGCAGCGTTACTGGCTGGTGGATCCGCTCGACGGCACGCGTGAGTTCATCAAGCGCAATGGCGAATTCACCGTGAACATCGCCCTGGTGGACGGTCATGACACCGTGGCTTCGGTGGTGCTTGCACCAGCCAGCGGCGATGGTTATCTTGCGGCGCGGGGCGCAGGCGCCTTCCGCCAGCAAGCCGCGGGCGCCGCCCTTGCACCCATCCGTGCTCGCAGCAAGGCGCAACCGCCGCTGCTGGCCGGCAGCCGTTCGCACGGGCTTGGCCGCCTGGCTGGCATGCTCGAGCCGTTGGGGGCTTATGACACCTTTGCCCTTGGGTCTTCGCTGAAATTCTGCGTGGTCGCGCGTGGCGATGCCGATGCCTATCTTCGCCTTGGTCCGACCTGTGAATGGGACACCGCGGCCGGCCAATGCGTGCTGGAAGAAGCCGGCGGCAAGGTGACCGACCTCGCCGGCCGGCGCATCCGCTACAACACGCGCGATGAACTGGTGAATCCCGAATTCCTGGCGGTTGGCGATGCCAACTTCGACTGGCTCGGCCACCTGGCCGTCCAATAACAAGGCAACCGATGGCACACCCCGACATCACTCCCCTTGCCCAGATCATGGCGCGCCTGCGCGATCCGGAAAACGGTTGTCCATGGGATGTGAAACAGACCTTCGCCACGATTGCGCCCTATACCATCGAGGAAGCCTACGAGGTGGCCGATGCCATCGACCGGAGTGACCACGGCGCCCTTCGCGATGAGCTCGGCGACCTGCTGTTGCAAGTGGTATTCCATGCACGCATGGCCGAAGAAGCGAAGCACTTCGAACTTCAGGATGTGATCGAAGGTATCTGCGCGAAGATGATCCGCCGGCATCCGCATGTGTTCGGCGACAAGCGCTACGCCGACCTCGCCGAGCAATCGCGCGCATGGGATGAGATCAAGGCCGGCGAGCGCGCCGCCGATGGCCACGACGACACGAGCGCGCTGGCCGGCATCGGGCACGGGCTGCCCGAATGGCAACGTGCGTTGAAACTGCAAAAGCGTGCGGACAACACCGGCTTCCGCTGGCCCGACCACCAGGGCGTACTCGACAAGCTCACCGAGGAACTGGAGGAAGTGCGTGAGGCCTTCGACGAAGGCGCCGATCCCGCCCACCTGGCCGACGAGATCGGCGACGTGCTGTTCGTGGCGGTGAACCTTGCCCGGCATGCCCGGGTGGACGTATCCACGGCGCTGCGCGGGGCCAACGCCAAGTTCGAGAAGCGATTCAGGCACATGGAGGCGCTGGCGGCCTCTTCGGGCCGGGAGTTTTCCGCCTTGTCGCTGGGCGAGCAGGAGGCCCTCTGGCGGCAGGCGAAGGTGGATCTGTCCACCTAGTTCAAACCTTTTGCCCGCCGCCGGCATCGATACCTTCGACCTTATCGCCGGCATCGGAGCCAAGACATGCGCAAGATCATCCTGCTTTGCATCGCCCTGGCGGTGCTCCCCTTCGGCGCCCGCGCCGAGATGCCCTGCGCACATTCGGCGCAGCGCAACCTTGATGCCAACCTTGCCGGTGTCAGCCTGGTTCGCGTGGTGACCCGTAGCCATGACCTTAAGCTCGACGGCAGCGGAAGTGGCGCTGCGCTGGCTTTGCGCGGCACGGCCTGTGCGTCGAGCCAGGCGGGCCTGGATCCGCTTACCGTGCAGCAGCGTCGCGAGGGCAGCACCCTGGTGATCACCCTTGGCGCCGACCACGGCTCGGTCAATGGCGGCTGGGGTGGTTTCTACGCGTACCTGAAGGTGAACGTGACGATGCCCGGGAATATTCCGGTGCGTCTTGAATCGGGCTCCGGCGATGCCGAGGTCCGGCACGTGGCGGCACTGGAGGCCAGCACCGGTTCCGGGGACTTCAATATCAGCGACATCGCAGGCGCCGTGAGCGCGAGCTCAGGTTCAGGCGACCTGACAATCGATCGCGTCGGCAGCGTCCAGCTGCAGGGCATCGGCTCGGGCGATGCGAAGATGCACGACGTCCGCGGCACGGTAAAGGTGGGTAGCGTAGGCTCCGGCGATTTGGAATTCGGTGATATCGGCGCCAATGTCGAGGTCGATTCCATCGGCTCGGGCGACATCACCGCCCGCAGCATCAAGGGTAATTTCACCGTGCACTCGAAGGGCAGCGGTGATGTCGACTATGCCGGTGTCAGCGGCAAGGTCGACGTGCCCTCGCGCGACTGATCCTAAGTCCCGCGCAGCAAGGCCAGCGGGGACGTGCGCGTGACGCGCCGCGTTCCCGCAAGGCCGATCAGCATCACCACCACACCAGCTGCCGCGGAGGCCGCCGCCAACGGCATCAGTGGCGGGATGAAGCCATCGATATGGAAGACGGTGCGGCCAAGCCACCATCCCGCGCCACCGGCGCCCAGTGCCGCGGTGAGCCCCGCCACCAGGCCCAGCATGGCGAACTCGCAGGCCGCCGCCAGGCGAAGCTGCGAGCGATGCGCTCCCAGCGTTCGCAGCAAGGCAGCTTCATGCCGGCGTTCCTGCGCGCTCGCCGCCATGGCCGCCGCCAGCACCAGCGCGCCGGCGCCCAGGCTGAAACCCAGCACCCAGCGCACCGCCGACCCCACGCGATCGACGATCTCGCGCACGCGGTCGAGCAGGGAATCGACATCGATCAGGCTGAGGTTGGCGTAGTCGCGCGACAGCTTCGCCAGCGCATCGGCATGGCCGCGCGCCACGTGGAAGCTCGCCAGCCACGTATGCGGCAGGTCGGCGGCGTGGGCGGGATCGAGCAGCAGGAAGAAGTTGACGCGGAAGGAACTCCAGTCGACCTTGCGCACGCTGCCCACCTTCGCATCGATGGTCGCCTCGCCGATCGCAAAGCTCATGCGGTCACCGATCTTCAGCTGGTACATGTCCCGCCAGCTTTCATCGACCGATACTTCGGCCGTGGTGGCCTGCGCGCCGGGCCAGGACCCTGCCACCACCTGGTTGGACGGTGGCAGCGCATCGCTCCAGGAAAGCCGCAACTGGCGGTCGGCCGATTCTTTTGCGCGTTCGTCTTTCAACGGTAGCTGGTCGATGGGTACGCCGTTGATCGCGGTGAGCTTGCCCACGGCCAGCGGCAACATGTTGAGCTGGTCGCCTCCGATATCGGCCAGGGCTTTTGCAAAGGCGTCGCGCTGGTCTTCCTGCAGGTTCAGGGCAAACCAGTTGGGTGTATTTGCCGGCAACTCACGTCGCCAGCCTTCCAGCAGCGACGGCGCCACGACGGCCAGCAAAAGCAGCGCGGTCAGGCCAAGCGACAGCGCCGTAGCCTGCACGAGCGACAAGCCGCGGCGTCGCGCCAGGGCGCCCAGGCCCAGGCGCAGCGCCGGGTGAACGCCGGGCGCCACGCGTCGCGCCAGCCATAGCAGCAAGGCGGCCAGCAGCGCCGAGATGACGGCGACGCCGGCAAGGCTGGCAGCCAGGATGCCGGCCAGCCGCGCCGAGCCGCTCTGCGTCCACAACAGGGCCACCGCCACCGCCAGCGGTACCAGATACAGCCAATCGAAGCGGCGACGGCGCCGTGCCAGGCTTTCGCGGAACACCGCCACGGGCGGCACTTCAGCCAGTCGCACCAACGGCGGCAGCGCGAAACCGGCAAGTACGGCAAGGCCAAGGCCACCAGCCACGAAGGCGGGCCCCAGCGGCAACACGGTGGGGATGTTGCCCACCATGGAACCTGCAAAGTGCCAGGCCAGCGCGGCCAGGCCAAGCGCAATACCCGTACCTATCAGACTCGCCGGGATGGCAAGCAGCGCCAGTGTGGTGGACAGCAGCGCCACCACGCGGCGACGCGGCGTGCCCAGGGCACGCAGCAACGCCACTTCATTCACCTTGCGCCGCGCATAGCGCTGAGCGGCCAGTGCGATGGCCACGCCAGAAAGCAGGGCGGAAAGCAGCGCCGTCAGCCGCATGAAGGCGCTGGCGCGGTCGAAGGCCACGCGCATGCGTTCTTGCGTTTGCTCCGGCGTGATCATCTGCGCGCCGGTGGGAAGCGTCTGGCTCTCCGCCCAGCGGCGCCAGGCCGCCACATCGCGCGGGTCACCGGCGAGCAGCAGGCGGTGCTGGGCCCGGCTACCGGTACCCAGCAGACCTGCCGCCTGGGCGTCGGCCAGGCTCATCATCGCCCGTGGCGCCAGCGCAAACAGTTCGCCACCGTCGGGCTGGCGCACGAGTTCGGCGGCGATGGTGAGGTCGCGGCCGCCCAGTTGGATGCGCTGACCGGGTTTCACCCCCAACGCCACCAGGGCGCGATGATCGAGATAGAGCTGGCCCGCGGCAGGTGCACGGCCGGTGAGTGGCCGGCCGTTGGCGTCGCCCAGTTCCAGCGTGCCGCGAAGCGGATACCCCTGGTCGGCCGCCAATACGTCCAGCAGCTGGCTACGCTGGTCGACGAAGGCGACGGAGGGGAAGCTGGCGCTGTGCAACACCGCCAGGCCATCCTTGCGGGCCTCGTCGGCAAAGGCGGCCGGAAGCTCGTTCGGCGCCGAGATGCCGACGTCACCGCCGATCAGTTCCGCCGCGTTGGCCAGCAGGCCCCGTTCAATGCGCGTGGCAAGCGTGGCCACCACCCCTAGCGCCACCACCGCCAGTACCAGGGAGGCCGCCAGTGTGCGTAGTTCAGGCAGGTGCCACTCGCGGCGCAGGGTGCGCAGGGCGAGGGTGAGGATCTTCATGCCGCCACGCCCAGGCGGCCACCGATGAGTTCGGCGCTGCGGGCGCAGCGTGCGGCAAGGCGCGCATCATGGGTGACCAGCACCAGGGTGGTGGCGTGTTCGCGGTTCAGGGCGAACAGCAAATCGCCCACCTGCTGGCCGGTTTTCTGGTCGAGGTTGCCGGTGGGTTCGTCGGCGAAGAGCAGACGGGGCCCATGGACGAACGCCCGGGCCAGCGCCACGCGTTGCTGCTCGCCACCGGAGAGCTGCGCGGGGTAGTGGCGCCGCCGCTCGGCCAGGCCGACGTTGGCCAGCGCCGTACGGGCACGGCTGCGGGCATCGTCGTCGCCTTCCAGTTCCAGCGGCAGCATGACGTTTTCTTCGGCCGTGAGGGCCGGCAGCAGGTGAAACGACTGGAACACGAAGCCGACCAGGCGGCGACGCACCGCCGCGCGGCGTTCTTCGTCCAGCGAGCCAAGTTCGTGGCCGTCCAGGTGGATGCTGCCGCCGCTGGCGGTGTCAAGGCCCGCCAACAGCCCAAGCAGGGTGGTCTTGCCCGAACCCGAGGCGCCGACGATGGCGAAACTTTCACCGGCGGGAATGGAAAGATGTACCCGGTTCAGGATGTCCAGGCGCCCATCGGGGCCCTGGACGTACTTGCTAACATCGATCGCTTCCAATACCGGCCGGGAATCACTCATGCGTCGTTGCCTCGGGGTTATCTTGCTGGTGGTCGCTTTGGCGATGGGGCCGGCACACGCCGCAGCGCCGCGAACCATCCTGGTGCTGGGTGATTCACTTTCCGCCGCGCACAACATCCCGATCGAGAAGGGATGGGTGAGCCTGCTTCAGGCGCGTTATTCAGACATGGTGCCGGGCTGGTCCCTCGTCAATGCCAGTATCAGCGGCGAAACGTCGCTGAGCGGTCGCAACCGGCTACCCTCGCTGCTGGCCAAATACCAGCCGGCGGTGGTGGTGATTGAGCTCGGCGCCAACGATGGCCTGCGGGGCCTGCCACTGGAGCCGCTCAAGGCCAACCTCGCCGCCATGGCGCAGGCATCCCGGCAGGCTGGCGCCAAGGTGCTGCTGCTGGGCATCGAGCTTCCGGTGAACTACGGGCCGCAGTATCGGGATGGCCTGCGCGCGGCCTACAAGGGCCTGGCCGATACGCAGCACCTGGCCCTGGTGCCGTTCCTCCTGGACGGCGTCGCCACCCGCCCCGAACTGATGCAGGACGACGGCCTGCACCCCACCGCAGAAGGTGAACCGCGCGTGGCAGACAACGTTGACGCGGCTTTGAGACCTTTGCTGCGTTAATGCCCGGCCAAGGGGATTCCTAACCCGCGTTAAATCGCCCGAGCCGCCGTTCACGCCCGCATCACCGGCGCGGCCGCTACCTTTTCACAAATGTGAAGCGAACCCGGAGACCGTTGATGAGTGCACATGACGAACAGAGCGGCCTGATCCTGCTGGTGGAGGACAACCGCGGCATCGCCGAGATGGTCGGCGAATTCCTCGAGCGGCGTGGCTATTCGGTGGACTATGCCGCCGATGGGGTCAGCGGCCTGCACCTCGCCGTCTCCAACAGTTATGACGTGATCGTGCTCGACCTGATGCTCCCGGGCATGGACGGCCTGGATCTGTGCCGCAAGCTGCGCAAGGACGGCAAGAAGTCCACCCCGGTGTTGATGTTGACCGCCCGCGACACCCTGGAAGACAAACTCATCGGCCTGGAGGCTGGCGCCGACGACTACCTGGTCAAGCCGTTCGAAGTGCGCGAACTCGAAGCCCGCCTGCGCGCGCTGATCCGCCGCGATCGCCGCCAGGTGTCCTCCGAGGTGCTCAACGTGGGCGACATGACGCTCGACACCGCCACCTTGCGCCTGACCCGCGCCGGGCAGGAACTCACCGTTTCGCCGATCGGCCTTAAGCTGCTGGCGATCCTGATGCGCGAATCGCCGCGGGTGGTGAGCCGCCGCGACATCGAACGTGAAATCTGGGGCGATACGCTTCCGGACTCCGACACCCTGCGTTCGCATCTGTACAACCTGCGCCGTGTGATCGACAAACCATTCGACCGCGCGCTGCTGCATACGATTCATTCCGCGGGCTATCGCCTGGCCGATCTGGATGCCGAGGTCGCAACCGCGTCCCAGCAAACGGCCTGAGGTGTCGCGGCAGAACGACATGGCCGGCAGCCAGGTTGGATCGCACGGACGCGCCGGAGCCTTCCGGCGCCGGATGACGGTCGTCTTCGCCCTGCAGATGGTGGTGGTGATCATCGCCACCGTCATGGCCGTGAACAACGTTGCACCGGTGGTGGCGGTGATTGCCATCATCCTTGCCACCAGCGTGCTCGCATGGATGGCTGTCAGCCGTGCATGGATACCGATCGAGACGCTTGCCCGGGTGATGGACGCCTGGGACGATGAAAGTACCGATGTCGAAACGCTGCAGCCCTCACGGCTATCGCCCCGCACCGATGCCGGGGTGGCGTCGATCGCCAAGGGGCTGCACACCTTCGCCGTGCGCCTGCGCGGCTTCGGCGAACGCGAGCGAAATTTCACCCGTGATGCCAGCCATGAGCTGCGTAGCCCGTTGACAGTGATCAAGATGTCCGCCGACATGCTGGCAGAGGAAACCAATCTCTCCAGCTTCGGTATGCGTTCTCTCGACCGCATCCGCCGCTCCTCCCGTGAACTCGAGGCGCTGGTGGAGGCCTTCCTGGTGCTGTCGCGCGAGTCCGACAAGGGCCTTCCCGAGGAAGACTTCGTGGTCAACGGCGTGCTGCGCAAGGAAGTGGAATCGGCAGCCCAGCAGGTGATCGGTCGCGACGTGCAGATCGTGCTGGATGAACCTTCCAGCTTCGCCCTGCATGGTTCGCCGCGGGTGTTCGCGGTGATGATCAACCAGCTGTTGCGCCATGCGCTTCAGCAGACCGAGCAGGGCAAGGTGGTGGTCACGGTGATGCCCGGCGTGATCAGCGTGGCCAACCATGTGGCCGAGTCGTCGCGCGAAAACGCGGTCGATACCCATGGTTTCGACATGGCCATCGCGCGGCGGTTGTCGGACCGTTTCCAGTGGCCGATCGAGCTGCGTTCGCTGCCCGGCACCGAGCGCATCGCCAGCGTGCGGTTTCCCAATCCCCAACCGGTATCCTGAGCCCGACGATCAGCCCTCGTCGGGCCGTTCGCGCACCGGATGCTTGCCGAGCTTGCGCTGCAAGGTGCGCCGGTGCATGCCCAGCCGCCGCGCTGTCTCGGAGATGTTGCCATCGCATTCGGTGAGCACGCGCTGGATGTGCTCCCATTCCAGGCGACGGAGGGGCAGCGGGGCGTCGGGAGCATCGATCAGTTCGTCGTCGCCGGCGCCGCCGTCATCGTCCAGCAGGGCCCGCACCACGGCATCGGCATCGACGGGCTTGGCCAGGTAATCGTGGGCACCGCGCTTGATCGCCTCCACCGCGGTGGCGATCGAGGCATAGCCGGTGAGCAACAGCACGCGGATCTCAGGTACCAGCGCCTGTAGTTCCGGGATCAGCTTCAGCCCGTTCTCGTCGCCCAGTTTGAGATCCAGCACGCAGTAGCGCGGCTGGTGTCGGCGGGCCAGCGCACGGGCCTCGGTGGCGTTGTCGGCGGTGAGTACCTCGAAACCCCGGGAGGCCAGTGCCCGGGCAAGCACGCGCGAAAACGTCGGATCATCGTCGACGATCAGGAGCGGAGCGGGCGCACCCGGCAGCTGGTTCATGAGGCATCTCCAATCACGGCAAGGGGAAGGCGCAGGCGCATCTCGGCGCCGTGTTCGCTATTGGTGGCGATGAGTTCACCGGACAGTCGCTCAGCCGTTGCCTCGGCCAGCGCCAGGCCGATGCCAAGGCCGGTCTGTTTTTGCGAACCGCCGATCCGGGTGGCGAAGTCCTCGTCGCTGGCGAAGCCCGGTCCGTGGTCCATCACGACCCATTCAAGCATGGCGCCATCGCGATGCACTTCCAGGCCCACCACATTCTTGCTGTGCACGGCAGAGGCGTCGGCGGCGTTATTGAGCAGGTTCATCAGTGCATGGCGCAGGGCAGGGGGCGCGCGTAGCCGAAGCTGGCCCACGGAATTGCCCAGGCCAAGCTCAACCTCGGCTTCCGGCCGCAGCAACTGGAACCGTTCCAGGCAACCATGCACGAAGGCGTCCACGGTTTGCCGCTCCGGTTCCTGTGACAGCTGGGTCTGCCCGAAGGCCACCATCTCGCGAAGGATCATGCGGCAGCGTTCCACCTGGTCTTGCAGCAGCGCGAGGTCTTCGTTCAAGGGGGCGTCGGTGGCGCGCTCGCGGCGCAATTCCGGCAGCAAGGTGCGCATGGTCGAAAGAGGGGTATTGAGTTCATGCGCCGCGCCGGCGGCCTGGGTGGCGATGGCCAGGATGCCTTCATCGCGCAGGGCCCGTTCGCGCACGCGCTGCACTTCCATCTGTTGCGCACGCACCGCGCGGGCGAGCGTGTTGATGAAGAAACCCAGGAGCAGCGCCATGATGATGAAATTCACCCCCATGCCCGCCACATGCAGGTGGAAGTCGCTGAATCGGCCGCCCATGGTGCCAGGTAGCGGTAAGTAATAGCGCGCCAGCAGCAGATAGGCGAATCCGGCAAGCCCGGACACGGCCAGCACGCCACGGATGCTCAAGGCCGCTGCCGACAGCGCAATGGGCACCAGCAGCAGGGTAACGAAGGGGTTGCTGGCGCCGCCGGTGAAATACAGCAGGTACCCCAGCACGAGTGTGTCGGCGGCGATGTGCACCACGGTTTCCCATTCGCGCATCGGCCAGGGCTGGGTAAGCCGCCATGCTGCCATCACCGCGAAGACCGCCAGCATGCCCACCCCCAGCAGCAGGGGCAGCAGGGGAATATCCAGGCCCATCACCAGGGCGCAGACCAATACCGCCATGCTTTGCCCGGCAATGGCGCACAGGCGCAACCAGGCCAGCGTCCGCGCCAGGGCGAACGGGCCGGTGCGTTGCAGGGCTATAACGCGGGCAGGGCTCATGGACACATGATAAGCCGCCGGAGGGTTATTCCTCGCTATGGACTGCCGGCAAGGGCGTGTGTTGCTGGCTCAATGCATGGGTGGCGGAGAGCTTCTTCATCATCGGCAGCACCGCCAGGGCGATCACCGTGCAACCCAGGCCGACGAAGCCGAGCTTGTTGAACAATGCCGTGTAGATCGGCAGCGACTGGTGCGGATCGGTAATGTTCGACGGGATGGCGGCAAAGTTGGCCACCACGCTCCCCAGGTACTGCGACACGCCCACGGCCACATAGTAGGCGCCCATCATGAAGCCGCCCATGCGCGCGGGCACGTAGCGGGCGATCATGGCAAGGCCCAGGCCGCTCACCAGCAACTCGCCCAGGGAATAAAGCCCGTAGCCCCACACCATGAACCAGGACGAGATCTTCGCGTCCACCGCGGTATGGCTGCCCACGCCGTACATGAAGAAACCCGCCGCCACGGCAAGGAAGCCCAGGGCGAACTTCGACGCCACGGAGAAATCCTTGCCCTTCGCGCCGAAGTAGTTATAGACGAACACCAGCACGGGGCTCAAGATCACGATCCAGATCGCATTGAGCGACTGGAACTGCTCGGGAATCCAGGTCATCAGGTGGAAGCCGAACAGGTCGAACGACAGGTCGACATTGCGCTGGGCGAAGAGGTTCAGCGAGGTCGACATCTGCTGGTAGAAGATGAAGAAGAAAATCGTCTGGATGGTCAGCACCAGCGCCGCTGACAGGCCCGAGCGTTCGCTGCGTTCGCTCGAGCGGATCAGGTGGATGAAGATGCTCAGGATCACCACACCAGCGCCATACACGCACGCGCGAGCCACCGCTTCGCTTTGCAGGATGAAAGCCGAGACCGCTACGGTAAGCAGCGCCGCCGCCAGCACATACGACGCGTTGCGCAGGCTCACCGGCTTCTCGTCCTGCGGTGAGCCGATATGCGACAGCGTGCGATGCATCAGCATGTAATTACCCAGGCCCAGCAGCAGGCCGATCGAGCAGACGCCGAAGGCGGTATGCCAGCCCAGCGAATCACCATAGTGTTCGCCGACATAGTCGCGGATCCAGGGCGTAAGCAGCATCGACACCGTGGAGCCGACGTTCACCGCCATGTAGTAGATGGTGAAGGCGCTATCGATGCGCACCTCATCGCCTTCGTAGATCTTGCGCACCAGGTTGCCGGCGTTGGGCTTGAAGAAGCCGTTGCCTACCACGATCACGCCGAGTGACACGTACAGGAACATCGCGTTGTCAGTGGGAATCCACAGCAGCGCATAACCGAAGGCCAGGGTGACCGCACCGACCAGCATCGTGCGGCGCGTTCCCAGCAGTTTGTCGCCGATCACCCCACCGAGCGCAGGCGTTGCATAGATCAGCGCGGCCGCGGCGCCCCAGATCAGGTTGGAACTGCTGTCGCCGAAGCCCAGCTTCTTCACCATGTAGGTGACCATCAGCACCTGCATGCCGTAGAAGCCGAAGCGCTCCCACATCTCAATGAGGAAAACGGTGCTGAAGGATCGGGTCTGGGAGACCGGCGGCAGCGTGGTCGGCATGCGTATTTTCCGTGTTGGAGCGGGATATTCCCCGAAGCGTACCCGATATAACCCTCATGTGGGCGCTTTGCGAAAGGCGAGGGCGGATTCATGAAAGTGTGTCGCGATGCAACATAACTATTTGAAGTAAAAGCCGTTTCGGCTTGACGGCCTCTAGCGCTTTCTTGCGACAAATTGACGCAATCGGTAGTGGCGGCCCGATCTGGCATCATGTGGCGCTTTCCACTGCTCGACAGGATTCCATGGCGACCGACCAGCCTCGCGGCCCCCGCCAGATATGGGCGGCCTTCCTTTGGTCGATGAAGGGCTTCCGCGCCGCCTTCCGCCACGAGGCATCCTTCCGCCTGGAGGTCTACCTCGCCGTGGTGGCGGTACCGCTGGGCCTTTGGCTGGGCAACGGCCCGGTTGAGAAAATCCTGCTGATCCTGGCACCCGCCCTGGTGCTGTCGGCGGAGCTGCTCAACTCGGCGATCGAGGCGGTGGTGGACAAGGTCAGTCCGGAATTCCACGAGCTTGCAGGGCGCGCCAAAGACATGGGTTCGGCGGCGGTGTTTGTGTTGCTGATGCTGGTGGTGGTGAGTTGGGCACTCATCCTTATCCCTCGATTCTTGTAAGGGTTTTGCTAGATGGCGCCAATGTTGTTGACAGTAGTTGCCACGCGCTCAAAAATAGGGACGTTTTCCGGCTAATGCCGGACGGTGAGCCTGCCGCTAGGCCGCAAGGTAGTAACGGCAGCAGGATCGACCATTGGCGATTACAAGCCCGGCCGATTCTTTATCCTCGGCCCCACTTCGGTGGGGCCGTTGTTTTTTTTATGTGCCTGTCCGCAACGTGCGAATGCCGAGGGCAACGGCCGTGCACTCACGAATCATATCCAGATGCCGTTGTTCGAGCTGGCCAATCTCATATAGACGCTTGCCTGTCGCGCGCTCTTTTCCGGCTTTGAACCTGTCAAAGTCGAGATAGCCTGAACGTGTAGATCATGTCGCATTTTGCCCACACTTTTCGTTCGTTGGCTTGTAGTGACTTTGGCATGGCACTCATTGGAATTTCGCAATGATGCGCTTGTCGCGGCTCAGGGGCCGTAGTACTCAACGCGATGATCGAGACGAGCTCGTCCCTACCAGGAATGCGTGGACTAACAACGACCACGGGGCGGGTCTTGACCATTTCGGGCGGGACAAACTCGCCAGGAAACATACACAGAACAACCGCGCCATTTCGTGGCACGCGTAGAAGACCCACGTCACCTCCTTGGTCTAAAGCGACCGGACGCATTGAATGGCGAAACGTCGCCACGTGGACTCTAGCTTCGCTCCAGTCCAACCGTTTCGGACATAAGAAAAGCCGCCCCGTTTCCGGGGCGGCTCGTCGTGACGCTATGTCGCTCTTCGCTTACAGACTGAAGTCGTACTGCGCCATTAGGCGGAAGTAGCGCGGGGTCTGGTAGTAGGTGGGGATGTGGTACTTGGTGTCGTAGAACGTCTGGTCGTCGCGCTCGCCGATCTCGTTCACCGCGGTGGGCTTGGAGTTGTTGAGCACGTTGATCGCGTCAAGCTGCAGGGTCAGGCCCTTGGCGAAAGCCGGGGTCCACACCACGTTCGGGCTCAGGGTCCAGTTCCACGGCGTGCGGCCGGCCTTGCCGCGGGTAGCGACCTGGCCTTCGCAGTAGAAGAACTCCGACTGGTAGCTGGGGATGCCGTACGGCACGCCGTCGCCACCGCCGAAGCAGTTTTCAGGACGACCCGACTGCACCAGCAGGTTCATGCCCACCGACCATTCCGGCGTGAACTTCCACGCACCGTAGGCCTTGATCGAGTGGCGGCGGTCGTTGGGCAGGTAGCCGTTCGAACCGATCATGAGTTCCGGGTAGTCGAACGCCGACGTGGTGCCGGTGTCGTCCTGGCCGTTGTCCGACTTCACCAGACCCTCGGTGTTGCCGTAATTCTTCGACCAGGTGTACGAGGCATTGACGTACCACTTGTCGGTGGCCTTCTCCGCCGACAGGGTTACCGCCTGGTAGCTGCGCTTGGCCTTCGGCCCCAGCTGATTGCCGGGGATGGTGACCTGGCGCAGCACGCCGGAACCATCGAGGTCGGCATTGATGGTGAGCTTCGAACCCGGGTTGTAGATGTAGCAACCGGGCATCGACGACGGCGGCGTGAACTCATCGCCGTTGGCATCCATGTCCAGGCCGATGGACTTGCCATAGGCGTAGAACGGGCGCCAGTCGCAGGTGTCGTCGATGGCATTGTTGAGCTTGCGGTAGGTGGCCTTCACGCCCACCACCCAGTCGTTCCAGAAGTCCGTATCGCTGGCCACGCGGTGCTGCAGGCCCAGGATGTATTCATCCTGCGAGTAGGGCTTGAGGTCCTTGGTGGCCACCGACTTCGGATCCGGCGTGCTGCCGTTCTCGCCGTTGACGATCACCGGGCCACCGATGGCAGAACCCAGCACCGGAACGCCGGTGGTCGGGTTGACGCTTGAGTAGTTGAAGTCCTGGATCGTGTAGTACGACGACGTCGCTGCGCGCAGGGCCACGTTGGCCGCGATCGGCAACGAGTAGCGGCCCGCCGAACCGTAAAGCTTGGTGCTGGAATCGCCGAACACGTCGTAGGAGAAGCCCAGGCGCGGCTGCCAGATGTGGTCCTGCTTGACGAACGATTCGCCCGCGCCGTTGAAGTTGTTGAAGGCGTCGCTGCGGATGCCGATGTAGGCCAGAAGCTTGTCGTTGACCTGCCAGTTGTCCTGCAGGAACGCCGACTTCTGCACGATGGCCACCGAGCCGCCGGTGCGGTAGTTGTACTGGCTGACGTAGTCCTTACCTTCAGCGTCGGTGGCGTAGTACCACAGCACGCCACCGGCGTAGGCCTCGCCGGCATCGGAGGTCCAGCGCTCGCGGCTGAAGCCCCCGGAGATGTCGTGGTCGCCGAGCTTCCAGTCCAGGTCAATGCGCCAGGCAGTGCGCTGGTCGTGGCCGTTGTAGATGCCGATGGTGCTGGAGGTGTAGCACGAACTATACGGGGCGGCGCCGGCCACCACACTGTCACGGCCGTCGATCACGTACGGGCAGCCGTTGTTGGGCGAGTTGATGTCGCCGTTGTAGCGCGTTTTGGTGCCGTCCGGAGCTGTGTACTCGGAAGAGTTCAGGCTCTTCATCTTGCCCCACTGCGCCGACAGGGTGAGGTCGTCGGTGAGGTAGCTGGTGTACTTGAACACATCCAGGTTACCGCCGGTCTTGACGTACTGGCGACCGCGGTAATCGGTGGTGTAGGGCTGGCCGTTGTCAGCGTACACCGACGAGTAGTAATCGTTCGTGGTGTGCTTGGTGTTGTTCATCCGCGTGTATTCGAGGATGTTCGAATCGTTGATGTTCCAGTCCAGCTTGATCAAATACGTCGGGTCGTTGAACGTATTGCGCGTGGCACCCGCCGTGGAAGTGGCATTGGGGTACTGCGTGGTGTGCTGCTCTTCGGCAGAGAAAATGCCGAACAGGAACAGCTTGTCCTTGATCAGCGGGCCACCGATCCAGCCGGAATACACATTGTCGTTGGTGGAGTTGTTCTTGTAGCTGCGGTACAGGTTGCCGTTGCGCAGGTAGGTGGTGTCTTCGTTCTCGCGCGCCCAGTTGGGCGAGGAAACCACCGACACGCCGCCCTTCCATTCATTGGTGCCGCGCTTGGTGATCACCGAAGTCACGCCGCCGGTGGAGAAGCCGTACTGCGCGCCATAACCGCCGGTCTGTACATCCAGCTGGTCGATGGCCTGGTAGGGCACTTCGCTGAAGGAAAGATTGTTGTACAGGTTGGTGACGTTGAAGCCGTTGATGTAGTAGCTGTTCTCGGCCACCGAAGCGCCGCCGAACGAGGGCAGGTTGCCGAACGTGCTGTCGCCCTTGATGGTGCCGGGGGTGAGCGCCGCCACATCCACGATGTTGCGCGGCACCGGCAGTTTGTTGAGCTGCGATGCGCTAAACGTGGTGCGCTGCTCCACCGTGGCCACATCGATGGCGGACAGTGCGCTGGCCGACACCGTCACCGCGTCGAGCGACTGGGCGGTGGCGGCACCAGCGCCGGTGCCATCGGCGGCGGCGAAATTCACCTGCGACGACTGACCGGCAACCACGTTGATGTCGCGCGTGGCGACGGTCGCGCCGCCCTGCTGCACGTTCACGCGGTACTGGCCGATCGGCAGTGACGCGGCGCGGTAGCGTCCGTCGGAGCCCACGGCAACCTGGCGCACCTGGCCGGAGCCAAGGTTCTGAACCTGCACGGTCTGGTTGGCAGTGGCGGTGCCGTAGATGTCACCGACGGTGCTCTGGGCGAAGGCAGCGCCGGCAAACAGGCAGGCGGCCACGGCGGAGGCGAGCGCAGTCCGCTGGGACGCGCGCAGGCGCGTCCGGAGGGTGATGCTATTCATGTACTGGTAAACCTCTTTGCGCCCGCGCGCCGTTGGGGGATGCGCCGGGCGGTACGTTGGGAACAACACGCCACTTCGGGAGTGGCGCTTCGCTTCATGGGCTTTGAGGGTGGGGAAACCCCGGCCGCGTAGCCCACGCCCGCGCTCGGCCTAACGAGAAAATAACCCGTGCGTTTTCACGATTCAACCACAAGGGAATTTATTCTTGCGAATCGGGAACTTAAGTTCAGTAAACGTTTCCGTCGCCCAGACAGGAAGAAAAAAGGCGGCCTTGGAGGCCGCCTTTCAACAACTTGCGCAGGTCGGCGGCACTATTTTGCCGGGGCTCCCGCACCGATGTATTTCTCCAGGAAGGCCTGGATGCGGTTGTAGAGCGCGACATTGTTCTCAGGCTTGTAGAAGCCATGGCCTTCGCCCGATACGGCCAGCCACTCATAAGGTTTGTGGGCCGCATCCAGGGCCGCGCGCATTGCCTTGGCCTGGGCGAAGGGGGCGCGCTGGTCATCCTCTCCGTGGACGAGGAAAACCGGTACGTCGATCTGGGACGCAAGCTTGTCCGGCGAATTGGCCGCCAGTTCCGCCGCGTCCTTGCCCATGGTCTGTTCCAGGAACGTACGGCCGCGCACCGAGGTGTGGGTGTCGCCCTTGTCGAACATCATGGCCAGATCGTAGACACCGGCGTAGCCGATCGCGCACTTGAAGGTTCCGGGCGAGCGGATCGGCGCCATCAGGGCGGAGTAACCGCCGAAGCTTGCCCCGAACACGCATACGCGAGCGGGATCGGCGTAGTTCTGCGAAATGGCCCACTTCACGCCATCGACGAGGTCTTGCTGGATGCGCGTGCCCCACTTGAGGTAGCCATCGGTAATGAAGCGCTTGCCCCGTCCGCTCGATCCGCGGAAATTCACCTGGAGCACCAGGTAGCCACGACTGGCCAGGAATTGGGCGTCGTCGTCGAAGGTCCAGTCGTCACGGACATCGAAAGGGCCGCCATGCGGGATCAGTACCATTGGCAGGTTTGCCTCGCTGCGGCCCGGCGGCAACGTCAGGTAGCCTTCCAGCTCCATGCCGTCACTGGCCTTGAAACGGATGGGCCGGCGTTCGGCCATCTTCTTCGGATCGATCCATGGGGCGCCGTCGAACAGCCTGCGGACCTTGTATGTCGTCAGGTCGATCAGGAAGTAACTGCCCGGGTCGCGGTCGCTGGAGGTGGAAAACAGCAGCTGCTTGCCGTCGTCGCTGAAGTTGATGAACTGCAGGTTCAGATCGGGGAACTTGGCCGCAAGCGCCAGGTGCAGGCGCGCGTACGTGTTGGTCGGATCTGTATAGATCAAGTGTGGCCGGCCGGTGAGCGTCCACACGCCGAACGGACGCGCGGGTTTTGGGGTCCATTCCACATCCGATACAGAGGAGAAGTCGTCCTTGGCCAGGACTCGCTGGTTGCCTGTGGCATCCTGTTCGACCAGTTGCGATGGCCTGCCGTCTGCGCTGTGAAACGCCAGCAGATCCTTGCCATCGGCCGACATGGTGATGGGCGCAAACACCTCGCCCACCGTGTTGCCGTCGAGCTTTGTCCAGCCGCTGCCGTCCTTGCGGTAGATGACCGACTTGAAATCCTCCGACGTGCCGAAGGCATAGCGGGCATTGCCTTCATCGTCGAGGGTGAAGTTCATGTCGCCGATGCCGATCTCGGCGATCTGGTGGCGGCCGCCATTTCCGTGCGAATCGATGTCGTAGAGCTGGCTCAATTCGTCACGCTGGTACAGATAAGCGCGCATGAAGAACCGGCCGTTGAGTTTTTGCGGTGTGCCCTCGATGAAACCCCAGCCCATGTCGGTGCCACGTGTGCTGCTGTGGCTGGCGATGTCGTAACCGAAGAGGTAGTCCTGGTGCTTGCCATCGACATCGGTGGCGATGATCTCGCCGGTGAGCGAGGGCTTGTCGATCGAGCCCATCAGCTTGGCTTGCCCAAGCACCAGCCGCGTGTTGCTGACCCAGGTGATGTCCTTTGGCACGAGGTACTTGGGCATGCGCAGGACGCTGGCCGGCGTGGTCATGTCCTCGACGTGATAGATCACCAGCGCGTGCTGGTCGCCAGAGGGGTCATGCATGGCTACGGCGAGGTATTTGCCGTCGGGCGACAGTGCCGGGTCGGACAGCGAGGGCCGTCGGGTGAAATCCTCGACGGGGATCAGGTCAGCGGCGACGGCCGCGGCCGATACACACAGACACAGCGCGGCCACGGCGGCACGCACGATTCGGCTTTGCATCGATTGGTTCCCCTTTATGGGTGGCTGCCCCCTGGCGGCCGGTCCCTTTGGCGAGTATAGCGAGGCGGCGGAGGGACGCCAGTACTCCGCCAGGCACCGCATGGACGGTACAATCAGCGGTCTTCCCGTCCCGCGGACCGCCATGGCAGCTCCTTTCGTCGTCAACTTCAACCCGGTGGCCTTCCAGGTCGGGCCGCTGGCCATCCACTGGTACGGGCTGATGTACCTGGGCGGGTTCCTCGGCGGCTGGCTGGCCGGTGAATACCGCCGCCTGAAGGGCCGTTTCCCGGTGTCCCGCGATGCCTATAGCGACCTCATCTTCTACGCCATGATGGGTGTGGTGATCGGCGGCCGCGTCGGCTACATGCTGTTTTACACGCCGATCAACTGGATCTGGCACGACCCCCTGGCGCTGGTGCGCATCTGGGACGGCGGCATGAGTTTCCACGGCGGCTTGCTGGGCGTGGCAGCGGCGAACTGGTGGTGGTCCCGCCGGCATGGCCTGCATTTCTTCGACACGGTGGATTTCATCGCCCCGCTGGTACCGATCGGCCTGGGCCTGGGCCGGCTGGGCAATTTCATCAACGGCGAGCTGTGGGGCAAACCCACCGACGTGGCCTGGGCGATGGTGTTTCCCAACGCGCCCGATGCCTTGCCGCGCCATCCCTCGCAGCTTTATGAATTCGCGCTCGAAGGCGTGGTGATGTTCGCCGTGCTGTGGATCTACTCGATGAAGCCGCGGCCGCGCTATGCGGTGGCGGGGATGTTCGCCCTGCTTTACGGCTGCTTCCGTATCTTCGTGGAGTTCTTCCGGCTGCCCGACGCGCAGCTGGGTTACCTGGCCTTCGGCTGGCTGACCATGGGCCAGATCCTGTCGATCCCATTGCTGGTGTTCGGTGTGATCTGCCTGGCACTCTCCCGCCGCGCGCCGACCTTGCCCCTCGCCACACCGGCGGCGTAGGCTTGGATCACATGCACGCCTACCTCGACCTCCTGCGTCACGTCCTGGACCACGGTGCGGAAAAACCCGACCGCACCGGCACCGGCACGCGCAGTGTGTTCGGCTGGCAGATGCGCTTCGACCTGGCCCGCGGCTTCCCGCTGGTCACCACCAAGAAGTTGCACCTGAAGTCGATCGTCCACGAACTGATCTGGTTCCTGAAGGGCGATACCAACATCGGCTACCTGAAGGAACACGGCGTCCGCATCTGGGACGAATGGGCCGACACAAACGGCGACCTGGGACCCGTGTACGGACGGCAATGGCGGGCATGGCCCACCGCCGACGGCAAGGTGGTGGACCAGATCAGCTGGGTGATCGATGAGATCCGGCGCAATCCCGATTCACGCCGGCTGATCGTTTCGGCCTGGAACGTGGGCGAGCTGCCTAAGATGGCGCTCATGCCGTGCCACACCATGTTCCAGTTCTATGTGGCCAACGGCCGTCTCTCATGCCAGCTCTACCAGCGTTCGGGCGACATTTTCCTCGGCGTGCCGTTCAATATCGCCAGTTACGCGCTGCTTACGCACCTGATCGCCCACGAAACCGGGCTGGCTCCGGGTGAGTTCATCCATACCCTGGGCGATGCCCACCTCTATGCCAACCACGTCGATCAGGCCCGCGAACAACTCCGGCGCGAGCCGCGGCCGCTGCCGAAGCTGGTGCTCAATCCCGACGTTAAATCCGTCTTCGATTTTACTTACGATGACATCGGCATCGTTGGCTACGACCCTCACCCGGCCATCAAGGCGCCGGTGGCCGTGTGATCGAACGCTCGTTCGATTGGCGCGCTACGTGACAGGCACTACCATAAGCAAGATTTGATGGCCGACCGTCCCCCATGGGAAGGCCGGTGAGTCGTCAACCGGTTTACAAGGACACCCATGGCCGTATCGATCATCGCCGCGCTGGACGAGAATTTCGCCATCGGCAAGCATGGGCAGATGCCCTGGCACCTGCCGGTGGACCTCGCCCACTTCAAGCACCTCACCTTGGGCAAGTATGTGGTGATGGGGCACAAGACGGCCCTGGCGATCGGCAAGGCCCTGCCGGACCGCCACAACATGGTGCTGACGCGCCGCCACAACGCGCCGTTCCCGGGACAGGTAACCGTGCGTTCGATCGCCGAGGCCAGGGCCACGGCCGGCGGCACCGGCATCACGGTGATCGGTGGTGGTGAGATCTACCGCGAAGCCCTGCCGATGGCACAGCGCCTGTACCTGACCTGGGTCTATACCGCCATCGAGGGCTGCGACACCTTCTTCCCAGGGGTCGAGTTCAAGCAGTGGACGGAGATCTCGCGCGTGCACCACGCCGCCGATGCCACGCATGCCCATTCCTTCGACATGGTCGAATATATCCGCGCATGATCCACGTGGCCGCCGGCGCGCTCATCGACGCCGCCGGCCGGGTCCTGCTTGCCCAGCGGCCGCCGGGCAAGCACCTGGCGCTAATGTGGGAATTCCCCGGGGGCAAGCTCGAGTCGGGCGAGGATGCCCGGCAGGGACTGGCGCGTGAACTGGCCGAGGAACTGGGCATCGTCATCGGCGGTGCCACGGCGCTCATGCAATTGCCGTGGGATTACGACGGCAAATCGCTGCTGCTGGACGTGTTCACCGTGACTACCTGGGACGGTGAGCCCCGGTCGCTCGAAGGCCAGGCCTTGCGATGGGTACGGCCGGCCGATGCGGACCCGGCTGACCTCGCACCGGCCGACCGCCCCGTGCTGGCTGAGCTGGCGCGCACGATCGCGCACCGCCCCTGACGTTTACAATAGCGGCCATGACCGATCACGATGCCGCCGCGCTACTAGGTGCGGATGGCCCCTTTGCCCGGGAGATCCCGGGTTTCCTGCCCCGCGCCGCACAGCAGGCGATGGCGGCCGCCGTGCAGGACGCCATCGCCCACGCCGATACCCTGATCGCCGAGGCGGGTACGGGCACGGGCAAGACCTTTGCCTACCTGGTGCCGGCGCTGCTGTCCGGCCAGCGGGTGATCGTATCCACCGGCACCAAGGCGCTGCAGGACCAGTTGTTCTTCCGCGACCTTCCGCGTGTTCGCGGCGTGCTGGGCGCGCGCCTGAAAACAGCGTTGCTGAAGGGCCGCGCCAACTACCTTTGCCTGCACCGGCTGGACCAGACAATACGCGAAGGCATGCTTGCCAGTCGCGAGGAATCCACGCAGCTGGCCGCTATTCGCGCCTGGTCGGCGCGTACGCGCGCTGGTGACCGCATGGAGCTGGCGGAGGTACCCGAGGAATCGTCCCTCTGGCCACGCGTCACGTCGACACCGGAGAACTGCCTGGGCAGCGAGTGCTCCTTCTTCGACAGTTGCCATGTGGTGCGCGCACGACGCGAAGCGCAAGAGGCCGACGTAGTGGTGGTGAACCACCATCTGCTGTTTGCCGATCTGTCGTTGCGGCAGGAGGGCTTCGGCGAGATCCTTCCCGGTGCACAGGCATTCATCCTGGACGAAGCGCACCAGGTACCGGAACTTGCCGGCCAGTTCTTCTCGCAGAGCATCAGTGCCCGGCAGCTCACCGACCTTGCTGGCGACGTGCTTGCCGAATGCAATGGCGTGACCGGGGCCATGGGTTTGTTGCTCGAACCGGTCGAAGCATTGCAGGCTGTGGTCAGGCGCCTGCGCCTGGCGATGGATGCGTTGCCCACGCGTGGCGCCTTCGCCGCTCTGGATGGCGATGAAACCATCCGCGCGGCGCTCGAGGAATTGCGCGAGGTCATGGCGTCGCTCGAGGACTTACTTGGCGGACAGGCCGAGCGCTCGCGCGGCCTTGCCAATACCTTCGAGCGCACCCAGGCCATGCTGGTGAAGCTGGACCGCATCGTCGAAGGCGGAGGCGACGCCGACGTCCGCTGGTACGAACTCTATCCGCGAGGCTTTGCTTTCCACGCCACGCCGCTGGATCTCGCCCCGCCCTTGCGGGCCATGCGCGAGGCTACCCATGCCGCGTGGATATTCACCTCCGCCACGTTGTCGGTGGCCGGTGATTTCCAGCACTTCGCCCGACAGCTTGGTATCGATGATCCGCATGCGATAAGCCTGGAAAGCCCGTTCGATTACGCAACGCAGGCGCTTTGTTACTTGCCGGCCAACGTGCCTGATCCTGGAGCACGCGATCATACCGATCGCGTCATCGATGCCGTGCTGCCGGTACTGAAAGCCTCAAACGGCCGCGCGTTCCTGCTGTTCACTTCGCATCGCGCGCTGCGTCGCGCGGCGGAATTGCTCGCCGGCCGCGTGCCATGGCCGCTGTTCGTGCAAGGCACCGCACCGCGCCATCGCCTGCTGGAAGACTTCCGCCACAGCGGTCACGGCGTGCTGCTGGGCGCGGCGAGCTTCTGGGAAGGCGTGGACGTGGCGGGCGATGCGTTGAGCGTGGTGGTGATCGACAAGCTTCCCTTCGCCAATCCCGACGACCCCGTGCTGCAGGCGCGACTGGACGCCCTGGAACAAACCGGTATCAGCCCGTTCATGGGCTGGCAGGTGCCCACCGCCGCCATTGCCCTGAAGCAGGGCGCCGGTCGCCTGATCCGCGACGTGCACGACCGCGGCGTGTTGATGTTGTGCGACCCGCGCCTGGTGACCAAGGGCTACGGCCGCCTGTTCCTGGCCAGCCTGCCGCCCATGCCGCGAACGCGCGAACTGGCGGACGTGCAAGCTTTTTTCTCCATGCACGACGACGCGGCCGCGAATACGCCCGCCACCGCCCGAACTTAGCCATGCCGCGGCCGCACCAGGCCCGCGCGGGCTGGTGTGATGCAAGCCCGACAAGCGCGAGGGGTTCACCATGCCAGCCTGGATGCATTCGATAACCGCCAAGGTACTTGGCGTGGGTGCGCTTGCGCTCCTGATGTTGATCCCGCTCGCTTCGATCCAGTCGATGGTGGGCGAGCGGAAAGACCTCAACGCGCAAGCGGCGGCCAATGTCGCGAAGGGGTGGGGAGGCCGCCAGGTGCTCGGTGGGTTGATGCTGGCGATACCGGCTGAGCAGACCGTGCTGGACGACAACCGGCGACCGGTGACCACGCGCAGCACCGAGTTCGTGCTGGCTGACCGGATGGCGACCTCCGCGACGATGAACGTCGAGCGCCGGCGCTACGGCATGTATGAAGTGCCGGTATACGTCGCCGATGTCACCTTCGTCGGGCACGTGGATGCAGCTGACATCTCATCGTTCCGACAGGCGAGCGGTCGCACGTGGCTAGGTGCCAAGGCTGAGCTGCAACTTCCCGTGGCGGACTTGCAAGGGCTGCGAGATGTTGGGGATGTGCGCGTGAACGGCAAACCGTATCGCTTTGTGTCCTCCACTGCCCATGCAGGCGGCCTTCCGGTGGTGTCCGTTCCGCTTGACCTGGAAGCGCTGGCAGGGCAATCGATCGATTTCACCGTGCGGATCAAGCTTGCCGGAACGAGCTCGCTGCAGTTCCTGCCGACGGCGCGTACCGGTACCGTCGACATCAAGGCTCCATGGCCCGACCCGAGTTTTGTTGGTGCGGCCTTACCTGTGACCCGGCGCGTCGACGACCGTAGCTTCCAGGCCCAGTGGCGCGTACTGGATCTCAACCGCGACTACGGTCAGCATTGGAACGACAGCGACACCCATGTGGACGCTCGCATGAATGCCTCCGCATTCGGCGTGGAGTTGTTCCAACCGGGTAGCGTATACCAGCAGAACGATCGCGCCGGCAAATATGCGCTGCTGTTCATCGCGATGACCTTCGTGGTGTTCTTCCTGTACGAAGTGCTGCAGCGCCTTCGCGTACACCCCGTGCAGTATTTGCTGGTAGGCGCGGCTATGGTGGTGTTCTATATATTGCTGCTGGCGCTATCTGAGCAGTTCGGCTTTGCGCTGGCCTACCTGATGGCAGCCCTCACGGTCGTGGGCATCATTGCCGGCTACGCCTCGGCGGTGTTACGCGCTCGTCGTGCCGGCTGGACGTTGGGAGCCGTGCTGGCTCTGCTTTACGCGGTGCTCTACGGACTCATCGGGGCCGAACAATACGCGTTGTTGATCGGCGCCGTTGTCCTGTTGGCGGTGGTGGCGCTTCTGATGTATCTCACCCGTCACATCGACTGGTATACCCAAGCAAGCAGACAGCTGACCGAGTAAAGGAAAACGGCACATGGCCCGGTCAACGGAGATTTGACAGGGACCATTCCCACGCCGTGGCTCTGTAGTTGCCGGGTCATGACGTGATCTATCCTTCTGTCCCCTGGCAAACGCGAGGCCGATAGCATGCAAGGCCGCAGAGCAGAGCCGCAGCCCCCATCGCCAGGGCCGTGTTGCAATCGAACTCTTCAGCGAGCCATCCCCAAAGCAAGCCGCCCGCAGCCATGCCTCCGAATGCGCTCGTCATATAGGCGGCCAGGGCACGCCCCCGGCAGGACGCTGCGGAATGACTGTGGACAGCGACGTTCAACGTCGAAAAAAGGATCAGCCATGCAGCGCCGGCTGCTGCCACAGAGCCAAGTAGATGTCCTTGCGGCTGCCAGGCCACAAGCAGCAGGCAGGCAGCAAAAACGCCAGAGAAGATGTTCAGGAGGCGGTCCGGACCAAGCGCCTTGACCAGGCGTGGCCGAATCAGTGCGGCGACGAATCCGCCACCGCCAAAGGCTCCCAGCAACCACGCATACATGGTCGGACCCCGTTCCTCCGAGGACGCGACGACGGGCAAAAGTACAAGCAGGGCGCTGGTAGGCAGACCAATGCCGATCGCACGCAAACAGAGGCGACCGAGCCAGCGTCGGGCATTCGGGCTGATCGGCGCGACGATGGCTGCTGTCCTGGGCGCCGCCGCAGGTTGATAGGCGGGAGGCCATTGAAGGGTGATGAAAAGAACGAAGGCGGTGATTGCGTTATAGAAGAGGGCTGACCAGACCCCCCACGCGGAGATAAGCAGGCCCGCAATCAGCGGGCCTAAGGTACGGGCCAGATTGAATCCGACGCTGCTGAGCACAGTGGCAGATGAGAGGTGCCGCAGCGACACTATTTGTCCGATGCTGGCCTGCCAGGCTGGATTGCGTAGCGCGACGCCCGCACCCATGAGGCTTGTCAGCAGCAAGAGCGTATATGGGCTGGTTGAGTCCAGGCACATCAAGATGATCATGGCCACGCTGGTGACCAGGATCCAGCCTTGCGACAGGCGCTGGACTTGCAGGTAGTCGAAACGATCGATCAGCCATCCGCTGGCATAGGACAGCAGCAATACGGGTAAGGATGATGAGAAGTGTGCAAGGGCAACAACCTGCGGCCCGCACTTCTGTTCGACAAGCCACCATGCCACTGCCACGGCCTGTGCCCAATAGCCGGTGTGGGCAGCCACCGTTGCGAGCCAGAGCCTGCGGTATGTCGGCACGCTCAAGGAGGCGAGGGCATGGTCAGGTGGCGCACTCATAAAGGCGCCACTTTGTTCCCTCCGTCGTGGCATATGTCGTGGATGCGTTCGGCAAGTCGCAGGTCCAGTGCGGCCAGTCCTACACAAGTGACCAGGCAGCGTGATGTCGCGGTGTGTGCGGGCAACGGCATATGCGGATAGAAATTGGCGATGCCGTACTTAGCCTTTTCCTCATTCAACGAAAGGCCCTGACGGGAAAAGTACAAAGCCAGGCTTTGCGAGCCACGCGAGGCTACCGCCGCGACGTCGTCACACGTGGCCGTTCCCAGGGCGAGCGTTTCGCGAATCACCGCCGGCGCCGTTTCATCGCCGCCAAGGTGCAGCACGACAGCGTCGCCGGACACATCGTCGGCCTGAAACACTGGGGTTGCCGCATTGGTGGCGGTAATGATGAGGTGGCAGGTTGCAAGGTTTTCCCGATAGCCGGCGACGACGGGACAGGAGGCTTCGGAGAACGCGTCTACCAGTGTGGCGACACTTCGATCGGTAAGCGCCTTCACGTAGATGCGGTCAAGCCGATCACCGCAATGCGCCATGAGATCGGCAATTGCCCGGGCGGCAACTGCACCGGTGCCGAATACGAAAACGCGTAGTCCATCGACACCGGCGCGGTAGGTATCGGCGACAATGGATGCGTATGCCCCGGTACGCGCCGCCGAGATATCCGTGCCGTCCATGATGCATAGGGGGCGCATGCTCAATTTGTCGAACACCAGGAGCGTCGATTGTGAGCGGGGTCGCTGAGCGTAGCGGTTATAGGCGTTTGAGCCCACGATCTTCACCGCGCCATGTTTTTGGTTCACGGCAATCAGCGTGCTCAGTTTCCAATTGAGCCGTTCGTTGCTGATTGGCCACGGTGGCGCATTGTCCGTGATGAGCAATGGCAATTCGTTGGCATGAGGCGCCAGCACCGACTTGCAGCCGTATGTTTTGCCGTCGCGGGAAGACATCAGCGCTTCGCGTACCAGCAGGCCGATGTCCCGGGACGATAGCGAGACCGGGCTGTGTGCCGGGCGGATACGCCAAGGGTCGGCCTGAAAATAGCAGGGCGAAACGGTGACGGAATCACCAGGGTATTCATGAAGCATAGGGCTATCCATGCGCGCGGCGATAAGATATTCGGCTTGCAGGCCGGGTCACCTATGTTTCGCTATTAGCATGGGAGGGGAAATAGCGATAAAGCCAGCGTGGTTGTCGTCGATATCCACATAGACAGGTGGCTTTAAAGCGTAGGAGGGTCAGCTTGCGACCATCCACGCCGGGCCGCCTTCATTTTCAAGAGCGCAACTCTGCGGCACAATGGCGTGGTGATCGTTTCTTACGAATCCATGGTGCCGAGCGCGCCGATCCATGACCGCTGCGGCGAGCCGGCCGCACGTTGCTGTGCGGTAGCGGGACGTTTGCCCCAGGGCAGCACACGAATGAACCGGGAAACGCCTTGAAGATCCTCGCCATCGAAACCTCCACCGAAGCCTGTTCGGTCGCCCTGGTCCATGGCGAGGAAATCCTCGCGCGTAGCGAACTGGCACCACGCCGGCACGGCGAACTGGTGTTGCCGATGGCCGACAGCCTGCTGGCGGAGGCCGGTATGTCGAGGCATGCGCTTGAAGGTATCGCCGTCGGCCGGGGGCCGGGAGCGTTCACAGGTGTGCGCCTGGCCATTTCACTGACGCAGGGCATGGCGATGGCGCTGGACCTGCCGGTGGTGACCGTGTCGTCGCTGCAGGCGCTGGCCATGGAAGAAGATGCCGATCTCAATGACATACTCGCGGTGATCGATGCGCGCATGGGCGAGGTTTACGCGGCAGCATATCGCCGGCGTGCCGATGGCCTTCCCGAACCCTGCTCAGACGAATGGGTGGGTCCGCCCGCGTCGCTCGTTGTCCCCGCTGGTGGTCCCTGGAGTGTCGTCGGCACGGGCTGGGCCACGTATGCAGAACAGCTTCGCGGTCGTATCGGCGACGTGGCCGCGCATGATGGCGCACGCTATCCACAGGCGCGTAACGTCGCCCTGCTGGCTTTGCCGGTGTTTCGCGCGGGAGGCGGCGTTTCTGCCGAACATGCGCTGCCGGTCTATCTGCGTGACAAGGTCGCGCTCACGCTCGCCGAACAAGGCAAACGTTAGGGCGAAACGTATAAGACGTAAGTCGATTCTTTCCCTAGGCTAGTCGGTCGCCGTCAGCGGGTAGGCGGATCACCTGGGAGGGAATCAACGTGGACACCGATTTGCACGCGGCATCGCTGCTCGAACTGCTTGACTGGTACGCGATGCATCCGGAACGCAGCACGCGCATCCGGCCCACCGAACGCTGCACGTTACGCCGCTTGCGCGAGGCATTGGGCAGGCGGCGTCTGTCCTCATTGACCGACGACGACTTCGTAGGCTATGCGCAGGCGCGGCGCCGGGGACATCACGCCGATGACGCCGGTCAGCTTCGCGGACCGTGCGCGCCATCCACGCTCAATATCGAGATCTCGTTCTTCAGCCGGATCTTTGCCTTCGCCCGCCGCCATGGCTGGCCGGCGCCGGATGCAGCATGCATCGAGATCGCCCGGGCGCGCCTGCGGGGTGATGCCACCATTGCCCGCGCGCCGCGCCGCGAGCGCATGCCTACCGATGACGAACTGGCCCGGCTGCGCCGTGTACTGGCCCGCGATGCGCACCTGTTGTTGCCGCTAGAGGACGTCGTTGAGTTCATCGTGTGCTCGGCACGCACGCTGGGCGAGACCTTGCGCCTGCGCTGGGCGGACGTCGACCTGGGTCGGGGCGTGGTGTACCTGCGCAGCAGCGACCATGTCCTGGGGCCCTGGGCCCGCAGGGCGCGGCTCACCCTGGACGCCCAGGAATTACTGGGCCAGCAACCCCGTGGCGAAGCCGACACCCGGGTCTTTCCCTTTGCCGCCGCCTCGATGACCACGGCTTTCCGCCGGGCCTGCCTGCAGGCCGGTATCGACGATCTGCAGTTCCGCGACCTGCGGCGCCTGGCCATTGCCCGCCTGCTGCAGTCCGGGCGTCCCGTGCGCGAGGTCGCTGCGGTGGCGGCGTACTCCAAACTGCACGACCTGCGGCGATACATGGACACGCTGGTGCCTGCCTAGCGGTGACGCGCTAGAGCTGCTGAAGGGTCCACTGCACACCAAGGCTGGTGATCGCCACGGCAGCCCAGGTGGCCAAACCCAGCATGATCGGGCGCACGCCGCTGGCAGCCATGCGGCGAAGGTCTGCCGAGAGCCCGATGGCCGTCAGCGCCATCACGATCAATGTCTCGGCCAACTGGTGGATCCAGGGCAACGCCACGGCAGGCACCAGGCCGATGCTGCGGACCGCCGATGCCACCAGGAACCAAAGGATGAACCAGGGAAAGATCCGCCCCAGGCTGAAGTCGGTGCTACCGCTGCGTTTTTCGCGCAGGCCGACAATGATCGACAGCACCAGGCAGATCGGGATGATCAACGTGGCGCGCGTCAGCTTCACGATGGTGGCGAAATCGCCCGCGGCATGGCTGTAGGTGTAGCCCGCGGCGACGACCGACGAGGTGTCATTGATCGCCGTACCCGCCCATAGGCCGAAGCCCAGGTCGGAAAGATTCATCAGGTGGCCGAGCCATGGGAACAACAGTACGGCGACCAGGTTGAAGAGGAAGATGGTGGAGATCGCAAACGCCGTATCGTGCTCGCTGGCCTTGATGATGGGCACCACCGCGGCGATCGCCGAGCCGCCACAAATGGCGGTACCCACGCCGATCAGGAGCTTGAGGTCGTTTTCAACGCGCAAGGCACGGCCGATGAGCCATGCGGCAAGGCCCGCGGCTGCCATGGTGCACAGCGTGACCGCCAGCGATGAGAGACCGGTATGGGCTACCTGACCCAGGCTCAGGCCAAAGCCCAACGCAATAATCGATGCCTGCAGCACCTGCCTTGAGGCAAACCGGATGCCTGGGGCAAACGCAGCAGATGGCGGTCGTGTGTTGCGCACCAGAATACCGAGGACGATGCCGCAGACCGCGCCGCCGACCAGCGGCATCGCATGGCCGAGCACCAAAGCGATCGCCGCGATGGCGGCCACCAGTAACAAGCCGGGAAAGATGCTTTTCATGCCGGTCATGATCAGCCCTGCACATGGATAAGAAAAATATATGTTCCTTATTCATGATATAATTTGTACTTATGAGCGGGATGTCGCTTCGCCACATGCAGGTGCTGATCGCCGTGGCAGGCGAAGGCACCGTGTCCGCCGCTGCCGGCCAACTGCACCTGTCACAACCGGCGGTAAGCATGGCGCTGGCGGAGCTTGAGCGGTTACTGGGCGAAGCCGTGTTTGATCGTGTTGCCGGCCGCCTGCACCTGAACGAGCGAGGCCGGGAATTGCTGCCGCGCGCACGGGAAATCGCCGAGCGTTTCGCCGCTTTCGCAGGTTCCGCCGCCACCGGCGAAGCCCTGGCTGGCACGCTTACCCTGGGTACCAGCAACACGGTCGGCAATTACCTTGCCGGCGAACTCCTCGGCGGCTTCGTCGCGGCTCATCCGCGGGTGGCGATCCGCATCGCCGTCGGCAATACCGCGGACATCTCACGCGGCGTGCTGGAGCACCGCTTCGATGCCGGCTTCATCGAAGGGCCGATCGCCGATCCCGCCCTGCAGGTGCATCTCTGGCGCCGTGACGCGTTGGCCGTGTGCGTGCGCCCGGGCCATCCGCTGGCAGCCCGGCGACGCCTGCAACCGGCACACTTCGCCGGTGAGCGATGGGTGCTTCGCGAAAGGGGCTCAGCCACCCGCGCCCAGGCCGAGCGCGTGCTTTCGTCGTTGCCGCCGGCGGCTGGTGTGCTGGAGCTGGACCAGACCGAAGCGATCAAGCAGGTGGTGATCGCCGGCCTGGGTATCGCGTGCCTGCCCCGGGTGGCCATCGGCGATGCGGTAGCCGCCGGCAGGCTGGTGGCGCTGCACACGCCCTTCCTGGACCTGGAAAGGCAGTTGGGCATCGTGCTGCACCAGGGCCGTTATCGTGGCGCGGCCCTGACGGCTTTCCTCGCCGGACTTGGGGTCGGCGGCTAACGCGGGCGGCGCCGCCATGCACGGTACATTGCAACGTGCACGTTGCGCGCGCCCCACTAGTGCCGTTCCAGTGCCTCGCGCAGTTGTTCTTCCACGGCATCACGCGTGTAGCAACGCACCAGGCTAGGCGCCAGCGCGCGCAGCATGCCATGGTCGAGGTTGGCCAGCTTGTCGCGCACGCGCAGCAACTGACTCGGGTGCATGCTGAATTCGCACAGGCCCAACGCCACCAGCATCGGCGCATAGATCGGATCGCCAGCGATCTCGCCACACAGGCTCACCGGCTTGCCGGCCCGCCGGGCCGCTGAGATCACGTGGCCGAGTACGCGCAGCAGCGCAGGGTGAAGCGGATCGTAGAGATCGCCCAGTGCATCATTGTTGCGGTCGGCGGCCAGCACATATTGCGCCAGGTCGTTGGTACCGATGGCAAGGAAATCGGACTTCTCAAGGATGCTGCGTACGCCGATGGCCGCCGCCGGGACTTCGATCATCGCACCGATGTCGATGCGCTCGGGCAATTCGTGCCCCTGCCGGCGGAGGTCTTCACGCGCCTGCCGCACCAAGGCGCGCACGGCGGCCATCTCGCCGGCATGGGTGACCATGGGCACCAGGATGCGCACCGTACCGTAGACACCCGCGCGCAGGATGGCACGCAACTGCGCACTGAAGACATCGGGGTAGCGAAGGGACAGCCTTACCCCGCGCACGCCCAGGGCGGGGTTATCCTCGCCACGGATCACAAGACCGGCGGCATCGGCCTTGTCGGCGCCCAGGTCCAGCGTGCGGATGGTGACCGGTAGGCCGCCCATGCCAAGCAGTACGTCGCGGTAGGCGATGAACTGTTCTTCTTCGCCTGGCAGGCCGCGCTGGCGCAGGAAGAGGAATTCAGAACGGTACAGGCCGATGCCGTCGGCACCGCGGTTGCGTGCCTGGGCAATATCGGACGATTGTTCGGCGTTGGCAAACAGGCGCAGGTGCACGCCGTCGCGGGTTTTCGTCGGCGCATGCGCAAGGCGAGCCAGGCGCCGGCCCTCGTTGGCGGCTTCGCGCTGCCATGTGCGGTAGCGCTGGAGATCCTGCGCGGTGGGATGGACGATCACCTCGCCCTTCTCACCATCGACCAGCACCAGGTCGTCGTCGTTGATAGCCGAGAGCGCGTCGCGCACGCCCACCAGCATCGGCAGGTTGAAGCTGCGCGCCAGGATGGCGCTGTGCGAATACACGCTGCCGGCCGAACCCACCACGCCAAGCAGGCCGTGGCCGGTGTAGTTGGCCATGTCCGCCGGCGCCACGGTGTCGGAGACCAGGATCTCGCCCACGCGCGAGGCGAGCTTGCGCTCCTCGGCACTGGCCTGTTGCTGCAGCGCCGCCATGACGCGGCCGATCACCTGGTCGATGTCCTCGCCCCGGCTTTTGAGGTACGGGTCGTTCATGGCATCGAACACCGCGGCCAGGCGGTCGCGCTGCAGTTTCAGCGCGGCGCCGGCGCGGTAATGACCTACCCGGACCAGTTCATCAAGGCCACGAAGCAGTTCCTGGTCGTCGAGCAGCAGGCTGTGCGCGTCGATGAAATCGCCCACCTCGCGGGCCAGCGCGCCGTGCAGCTTGCCGCGCAACTCGTGCAGTTCCTGGCGCGCGGTGTCCAGCGCCATGTGCAGGTGCTCGATTTCAGCTTCCACCTCTTCGCTGCGCAGCGGCGTGGTATCGACGTGGAAGATGTTCGGTTGAACCAGGCGCGCGCGCCCGAGCGCCATGCCGGGGGCTGCGATGGCACCGGTCAGCTGCCGGCGCACGATCAACCGCCCTCGTCGAACTTGCGGTCGAAAAGCTCGACCACGGCGTTCAGGGCGACTTCTTCATCGGCGCCGTCGGCGCGCACCAGCAACGGGCTTCCCAGTCCCGCGGCCAGCATCATGACGCCCATGATGCTTTGCGCGTTGACCTCACGCCCACGGTGCACCAGCCAGACAGTTGACTTGAAGCCCTGCACCAGCTGGACCAGCTTGGCTGAAGCGCGTGCATGCAGGCCCAGGCGGTTGGATACCACGATTTCGCGCTCAAGCATGGTCGATGAAGATTCCCCCGCGGCCGCCGGCGGCAGCCACTTCGACAAGTTCGGACAAGGTTTTTTCCGGATAGTTGAGTACCCGCAGCAACATCGGCAGGTTCAGGCCCGACACGCAGCGGATGCGCACGCCCAGGTCAGCCAGGGACAGGCCGATATTGCACGGGGTGGCGCCGTAGAGATCGGCCAGCACCAGCACGCCGTGGCCGCTGTCCAGTTCACGCGCATGTTGGGCGGTGAGCGAACGCATGATGTCCGGATCGGCATGGGCGGGTACCTCTACCGCCGCCACGTGCAGGGGCAGCCGCGGCATGACGTGGCGTGCGGCCGAAATCAATGCCTGGCCCACCGCCTCGTGGGTCATCAACAGCACGCCAACGCCGGTGTCGCTCATTCGAGTTCCCGGTGGAAGGTGAGGGCGCTGCCGCGGCGGTTGCGGAAGTGTTCGGCCAGTTTCTCCACCAGGTACACCGAGCGGTGGCGGCCACCGGTACAGCCGATGCAGATGGTGACGTAGCTGCGGTCGTCCTTCTCGAACTGCGGAAGCCAGTTTTCCAGCCAATGCACCGTGTCGTTGAAGTACTGCTCGACCAGCGGTTGTTGCTCAAGGTATTCGCGCACGGGAGCATCCTTGCCTGATAGTGGCCGCAGGCGGGCCTCCCAATGGGGGTTGGGCAGGCAGCGTGCGTCGAAGACGAAATCGGCATCCAGCGGCAAGCCGCGGCGGAAGGCAAAGGATTCGAACATCAAGGTCATGCCATCGCTGGCCGCCGCGTACCCGGTGGCGATCAGGCGGCGCAACTGGTGCACGTTCAGTTCGCTCGAATCGAGCACGCGTTCGGCGATCGCGGAGAGCGGTCGCAGCAGCTTGCGTTCGCGCGCAATTGCATCGGCCAGCGACAGGCCTTCCGACGACAGCGGGTGGCGCCGGCGTGTTTCGGAGTAGCGCTTGATCAATACGTCGTCGCGGCTGTCCAGGAAGATCAGGTGTACTTCCACGCCCGTGGCCGCGATATCGGACAGCACGCTGGGCATGCGCGAAAGATCCGCCTCGCGGTTGCGCACGTCCACACCCACCGCGATATGGGTTTGCGGGCCGTGCTCGCCCTGGCTCACCGCGGCCACCAGCTGGGGGATCAGCGCGGCAGGGAGGTTGTCCACGCAGTAGAACTCGAGGTCTTCCAGCGCGCGCAGGGCGACCGTCTTGCCGCCACCGGACATGCCGGTAAGCACGACCAGGCGAATGGATTTGGGATCGATGATGTTGGGCGTCATGTGTTCACCACGGCGGCAGGCGGCGCATCTGGTGCGCCTGCCGGTCCATGAAGGTCTGTGCCGGATCGATGCCTTTGCTTTTGAGCGCCTGGCTGCGTACGGCGGCCTCGACCAGCACGGAGAGGTTGCGGCCCGGCGCTACCGGGATGGTGATCATCGGCACGTCGACATCCAGGATACTGCGGCGGCCGACGTCGCCGGTGATACGCGTCATGGCGTCGGTGTCCTCGCCCTCGCGCAGCGGCTTCAACTGGATCACCAGGCGCAGGTATTTCGACGGCTTCACCGCGGTGTGCCCAAACATCTCGCGTACGTTCAGCACGCCCAGGCCACGTACCTCCAGCAGATCCTGCAGCAGTTCCGGACAGGCGCCGTCGATGACGTCAGGGGCGATCAGGGTGAACTCGGTGGCGTCGTCCGCCACCAGGCGATGGCCGCGGCTGATGAGTTCAAGTGCAAGCTCGCTCTTGCCGGAGCCTGATTCGCCCGTGATCAGCACGCCGATGGAAAACACTTCCAGGAATACGCCGTGCAAGGTGACACGCGGGGCCAGGGTACGGGCGAGGTGGTATTGCAGGTAGGTCAGCAGTTCATGCCCGCGCTTGGAGCTGAGCCAGAGCGGGGTATCGGTTTCCTCGGCCATCTCGCGCAGATCCGCCGGGACGGGTTGTTCCTTGGTGACGATGAGCGCTGCCGGGCGGTAAGCGGCGATCTTCTGGATGGCTTCCCAGCGTTGGCGCGAATCGCGCCCATCGAGGTAGTTGAGTTCCTCGGTGCCGATGATCTGCACCTTGTTGGGGTAGATCACATTGAGGTAGCCCACCAGCGACGGGCGACGGGTGACCGATTGCCCATGTTCGAGCACGCGCCCTTCACCGCGCAGGCCGGCGATCCAGCGCAAGCCCATGCGCTCGTGGGTGCTATCGAACAGTTGTCGGGCGGTCAGCCGGTCCAAGCGTGGGGTGTCCCCGGGTAAGCAGGCCTCATTGTGCCATGCACCCGGGGTGCCCGGGGTCAGACGTGGTTCATTTCCCGCGCTTCGCGCTGGTGGTGGTCGCTTTGCTTTTCCTTGTGCTTGCGCAACTGTGCGACGAGCTTTTCGGCCATGGTGTCGATCGAGGCGTACATGTCCTGCTCTACGGCTTCGGCGTGCAGGCGGTTGCCGGACACCAGGAGGGTGCCTTCGGCCTTCTTTTCCGCGTCGTCGACGCAGAGGACCACATTGAGGCCCGTAATGTTTTCGTAAAGGCGTTCCAGGCGGTCGAGCTTGGATTCGACATGGGTACGCAGGGCATCGGTGATGTCGATATGGTGGCCGCTAAGCTGAAGTTGCATGGTGTCTCGCCTCCTGTTGCTGCGGGTCCGGCCGGATTCTGGCGGCCGGTGAACGGCGGTGCCGCTATCTTCAAACACTTCTCTTATAAGGATTGGGACGGCTGGACTGGGCTCAAGTTCCCTTGGGTGATTAACCGGCGCGCACGCGGTCCGATGAACTGGGAATCCGCATGCCTTCGCGGTATTTGGCCACCGTACGGCGTGCGACCTGAATGCCGCGTCGATGCAGGTCTTCGGCCAGCGCCTGGTCGGAAAGCGGCTTGCGAGGGTCTTCGCCTGCGATGAGCTTGCGCAACATGGCCTGGATCGCGGTGGCCGAGGCGCTGCCGCCGTCTTCCGTGGCGACACCGGATGAAAAAAAATGCTTAAGTTCGAAGGTGCCGCGCGGCGTGTGCAGGTACTTGCGGGTGGTGACGCGCGAGATGGTGGATTCGTGCATGCCCACTTCCTCGGCCACTTCGCGCAGCACCAGGGGGTGCATGGCCTCCGGGCCGTAATCGAGGAAGGCGCTTTGCCGCCGAACGATGACCTCGGCGACCTTCTGCAGCGTTTCGGCGCGAGACTGCAGGCTCTTGAGCAGCCAGCGCGCTTCCTGCAGCTGGCCCTTCATCCAGCTGGCGTCCTCGCCGCGGGCGCGGGCGATCAGGTTGCAGTAGTGCTGGTTCAGTCCCAGGCGCGGTTGGCAGTCGGGATTGAGCGACACCAGCCAGCGGCCGTTCTCGCGCCTTGCATAGGCGTCAGGCGCGACGTACTCGACCGGCGTGGCGTCCAGCGCGGCACCGGGCCGCGGGTCGAGCGAGCGGATCAGTCCCAGTGCCCCGGCGACGTCCGCTTCGTCGCAGCGAAGTTTGCGCGCGAGCTTGCCCGAATCGTTGCGGGCGACCAGTTCCAGCTCAAATTCCACGATGCGCAGGGCGACGTCGCGGAAGGCGGTATCCGGGGCGAACTGGCGCAGTTGCATCGACAGACAGTCGCGCAGGTCCAGGCTCGCAACGCCCGTAGGGTCGAAATGTTGCAGGCGTTTGCGCACGGCTTCGATTTCGGCCGCATCGGCATGGAAGTCGGTGGGCAGGGCGGCGGCGACCGCATCGATGCCCTCGTGCAGGTAGCCGTCTTCGTCCAGTGCGTGGATGATCGCCGTAGCGATGGCGTGGTCGCGCGGGGTGAATTGCGAGAGGTTCAGCTGCCAGGACAGGTGTTCGGTAAGGCTTGGTGCCGAGGCATTCTGCGGTTCGAAGCCGTCGTCCTCGTCGCCCTGGTTGTTACGGCTGCCGCCGGAGGAATAGTCTCCCGCCTCGCCATGGCGGGGCTCCGATTCCCAGTCGCCATGGGTATCGTCCACGTCAGGCGGCGACTCCACCGTTTCCTTCTCGGCGCTCGCCTTCGGGGCGACATCGATGAAGCGGTCGGATTCGAACTCCTCGTCAGCTTCGCCCGCTTCAGCCGGCTCGGCATCTTCCTCGAATTCAAGCAGCGGATTTCCCTCGGCGATCTGCCGAAGTTCAGCCTCGAGCTCCAGCTGCGACAGCTGGAGCAGGCGGATGGCCTGTTGCAACTGGGGCGTCAGCGTGAGCTGTTGGTTGAGGCGAAACTGGAGTCCGGGTTTCATGCCTGCCATGGTCGCCTAGTTCCCTGCCATCCTAGCGCGTCGGCATAGGGCCGGCCAGCAGGCCCTTTGGCCAGATGACCGGATTCGGCACGGGCGCTACAGGCGGAATTCACGGCCCAGGTACACCTCGCGGACCTTCTCGTCGGCGAGGATGTGTGCCGGGGTGCCACGGGATAACACCTCGCCGTCGTTCATGATGTAGGCGCGGTCACAAATGCCCAGGGTTTCACGCACATTGTGATCGGTGATCAGCACGCCGATGCCGCGGTCCTTCAGGTGCCTGACGATGCGCTGGATCTCGCCGACGGAAATCGGGTCGACGCCGGCGAAGGGCTCGTCCAGCAGCATGTAGCGAGGTTTGGCGGCCAGCGCGCGGGCGATCTCCACGCGGCGACGTTCGCCACCGGACAGGCTGATGCCCTTCTGGTCGGCGATGTGGCCGATCTTGAGTTCGTCGAGCAGGCCTTCGAGCTCCTGCATCTGCTGCTTCTGGTTGAGGTTTTCACGCAGCTCCAGCACGGCCAGGATGTTGTCCGTGACCGAAAGGCGGCGGAACACCGAGGCTTCCTGGGGTAGGTAGCCGATGCCCAGCTTCGCCCGCGAATGCATCGGCAGGGCAGTGATGTCCTGTTTGTCGAGTTTGATCGTGCCGGCGTCGGCCTCGATCAGCCCGACCACCATGTAGAAACACGTGGTTTTGCCTGCGCCGTTGGGGCCGAGCAGACCCACCACTTCGCCTTCGCGGATGGAAAACGCGAAATCACGCACGACCTGGCGCGCGCGGAAACTCTTTTGCAGGCCCTGGGCTGAAAGCATCGGTCAGGGCTTGGCGGCAGTGGCGGCGGCCGCTGGTACGGTAGCGGGCTTGGCAGTCGGAGCGACAGCGAGCTTGCCTGCCGCCGGCGCCTTCGGGGCGGCCTTCGGCGTTGGCGTGCAGTTGGGCACTGACTGCGGGCGCGGCGGCGCAGGCTGGCCGGGCGCGGCGGCCTTCGGCTTGGGCAGGAACTGCATGGTCACCAGGTTGGTGTCGCCGCTTTGGCCGGTCATGTTGCTGGTGTCGGTGTGGTAAACGAGTTTGTCGCCGTTGGATTCGCCGCGGCCCTGCTGCTTCACCCAGGCGTTGGTGGTGAGGGTGACCACGTTCTGTTCCACCACGTAATCGATGTTCAGGGCATGGCCGTCGACGTTGTTGCAGTTGTCGTCGATCTCATGGAAGGTGGCGGGCTTGCCGTCGACGACGGCACGCAGCACCTGGTTGTCGGCGTCCAGGTAGATGTGCGCGATGTCGCCGGTGACCTTCAAGGTGCCCTGGGTCATCACCACTTTGCCCTTGTAGACCACCAGGCCGTTGGTACCCTGGGTGGCATCGACCGACACGCCCTGGGCGTTGATCGGTTCATTGCGGTCGCTTTGCCTGGCGCTGGCGCCGAAGGCCGTGAGCATGCTTGACAGTCCGAGTGCCAGGAGCAGCCTAGGGCGTGCGCTTTTTTGGCATGAACGAGCTGTGGACGTCATCGAGGAGCTCCAGGTGCTTGGAATCGAGGTTGGCCCGCATGCCAACGCCCTTCATTGTAGATGTTCCCTGCACGATCGTGGCGGGGGCGTCGGTGGCCAGGCGATTCTCCTTGGGCCAGGAAGTGACCTCGGAGGTATCCATCTGGGTGGCCGCCGTGGTGCCGAAAGCGTTCCGGTGCATGTGAACCTCGCCCTGGAGCTTGAGGATATCGCCGCCGGAGTCCACCCAGCCGTACTGGGAATGGCCTGTCCAGTCGGGCGTGCCCGCTTCCTTGGGAGGCATGCGGAAGTCCGGGGAAATCAGGTACAGGGCGTCATCGCCCTCGCGGCGGTCGAGTCGGGGCGCATGCAGGCGGAAGCTGAAGGCGCCTTGCTCGTTCCAGGAATCGAGGATGAAGTTGTGCAGCACATAGCCTGAGCGGGGTGGGCCGACGAAGTCGGACACCTTGGCCCGGGGCTGGATGTACCACGACACCAGGGTCGCGGTAAGCGCCGCCACGGTCAGTGCAACGACGGCAACCGGGACTTTCCGGTCGCGCAGGTACAGGCGCAGGTTCAAAGCCAGTGTTCCAGTTCACTGTCGGCCTTGCCCTGGGCAGCCAGGATCAGGTCGCAGGCTTCGCGGGCGGCGCCGTGGCCGCCGGCGCGGCGCGTGACATAGTGCGCGTGCTCGGCCACCGTCGGGTGTGCATCGGCCACCGCCACGGCCAGGCCCACCATGCGCATCGGGGCAAGGTCGGGCAGGTCGTCGCCGATGAAGGCCGCCTCTTCGGGCGTGAGCCCAAGGGCGTCGAGGATTTCCAGCACGCAGGCCCGTTTGTCCTGCTGGCCCTGGTAGAGGTGTTCGATGCCCAGTTCCTCCGCACGCAGGGTAACCGGGTGGCTGATCCGCGCGGTGACGATCGCCACCTGCACCCCGTTTTCGTGCAGGCGCTTCAGGCCCAGGCCATCGTGCACGTGGAAAACCTTGGTCTCAAGACCATCCTCGCCCACGAACAGGCCGCCGTCGGTGAGGGTGCCGTCCACGTCGAAGACGGCCAGCCGGATACGGGCGGCACGGGCGCGGATGGCGGCGTCCAGGTCACTGAAGTGGCGGTAGGGCATGGTGGGGCCGGGCGGAGGCGGGAGGCGAATCAGACCACGCGGGCCCGGAGCAGATCATGAATGTTGAGCGCGCCGACGACCTTGTGGGATTCATCGATCACCAGCAAGGCGTGGATCTGGTGTTTCTCCATCAGCTGGGCCGCCTCTATCGCGAGTCGGTCGGCGCCGATGGTCTTCGGGCCGCGCGTCATCAGCTCGGCCACCGTGGCATTGCGCAGGTCCACCGCGTGGTCGTCCAGGGCGCGGCGCAGGTCGCCGTCGGTGAACACGCCCAGCAGGTGGCCGGCATCGTCGACCACGGCTGTCATGCCAAGCTGCTTGTGGGTCATTTCCATCAGCGCCTGGGTGACCGAGGCGCCCGGCGGCACGCGGGGGATGGCGTCTTCCTTGTGCATGATGTCGGCGATATGCAGCAGCAGCCGGCGGCCAAGGCTCCCGGCCGGGTGTGAACGGGCGAAATCATCGGAGGTGAACCCACGGGCCTCGAGCAGGGCCACGGCCAGCGCATCGCCCACCACCAGTGCCGCCGTGGTGCTGGCGGTGGGTGCCAGCCCCAGCGGGCAGGCCTCCACCGGAATGCTCACGTCGAGGTTGAGGTCCGCTTCCCGGCCCAGCGACGACCGCACGTTACCGGTCATGGCGATCAGCGGGATGCCCTGGCGTTTCAACACCGGCAGGATAAAGAGCAGTTCGTCGGTCTCGCCGGAGTACGAGATGGCGATGACGATATCCTGCGGCTGGATCATGCCCAGGTCGCCGTGGCTGGCTTCGCCCGGGTGGACGAAGAACGCCGGCGTCCCGGTGGATGCCAGGGTAGCTGCGATCTTCCGGGCAATATGCCCGGACTTGCCCATGCCTGAGCACACCACGCGGCCTTCGCACTTCAGGATCAGCTGGCAGGCGGCGACGAAGTCGGCATCGATCCGCGGCTCGAGCAGCCTGATGGCCTCGGCCTCGATGCCGATCACGCGCCGGGCACTGGTAACCAGGGCGGCGGGGTCCACGGCAGCGGGGGCGGGCGGGGCGATGCGTGCGTTCATGCGGGCCTATGCTTGGGATGCTGTCGTTTCTGCGCCACAGATTTTCCATTACCATGGCCGCTTGTCATTCTATCCTCTTTGTCATCGCCGGGTTGCGGACCCCTTGGGACGCCCCGCATCCGGGCCCATCCGGGCCTGGAAACGCGATAGACCACCCCATTGCTCAAGGAATTTATGGACGCGGCCACCATCGGGGCTCTGATCGAACAAGGCTTGCCCGGCGCCCGGGCGAACGTGCGGGGCGACGACGGCGTCCACTTCGAGGCCGAGGTGGTGGCCAGCCAGTTCGCAGGCAAGCTGCCACTGGCGCGTCATCGGCTGGTGTACGCCACACTTGGCGACCTCATGGGCGGGGCCATCCATGCCCTTGCGCTGAAAACCCTTACCCCGGATGAAAGCGCCGCGCGCGGTCCGTAACCCGAGCCCGCGCCACCCTTCGTTCACGTTTCCCCCTTCGAGTCCACCATGGCCAAGATCCTCATCACCGGCGGCGAGCCGCTCAACGGCGAAGTCGCCATTTCCGGCGCCAAGAACGCCGTCCTGCCGATCCTTGCTTCCTGCCTGCTGGCCGACGAGCCGGTAAGCATCGGCAACGTGCCGCACCTGCACGACGTCACCACGTTCATTGAACTGCTTGGCCAGATGGGCACCCGCCTGGTGCTGGACGACCGCATGAAGATGCACGTCGATCCGCGTTCGACCAACAGCACCTGCGCGCCCTACGACCTGGTCAAGACGATGCGCGCGTCGATCCTGGTGCTCGGTCCCCTGGTGGCCCGTTTCGGCCATGCCGAAGTGTCGTTGCCCGGCGGCTGCGCGATCGGTTCACGCCCGGTGGACCAGCACATCCGCGGCCTGCAGGCGCTGGGCGCCGAGGTCGTGGTGGAAGGGGGCTTCATCCGTGCCACCGCCAAGCGCCTGAAGGGCGCGCGGGTGGTGATGGACATGGTTACCGTTACCGGTACCGAGAACATCATGATGGCCGCGACGCTGGCCGATGGCACCACGATCATCGATAACGCGGCGATGGAACCGGAGGTCGTCGACCTGGCCAACTGCCTGATCGCCATGGGCGCGGATATCGAAGGTGCGGGCACGCCCACCATGACCATCCACGGCGTGGAGCGTCTGCACGGTTGCCATTACGAAGTGCTGCCCGACCGCATCGAAACCGGCACCTTCCTGGTCGGCGCCGCGATCACCGGCGGCAAGGTGCGTTGCCGCAACGCCCGCGCCGATACGCTGGATTCGGTCCTTTCCAAGCTGGAGGAAGCCGGCGCGCATATCAGCACCGGCGACGACTGGATCGAGCTGGACATGCGTGGCCGCAAGCCGAAGGCGGTGAACATCACCACCGCGCCGTACCCGGCGTTCCCGACCGACATGCAGGCCCAGTTCACCGCGCTCAACTGCGTGGCCGAGGGTGTGGGCGTGATCACCGAAACGGTGTTCGAGAACCGCTTCATGCATGCGCAGGAGCTGCAGCGCCTGGGCGCCGATATTCGCCTGGAAGGCAATACGGCCATCATCAAGGGCGTGGGCAAGATGAGCGGCGCGCCGATCATGGCCACCGACCTTCGCGCCAGCGCCTGCCTGGTGCTGGCGGGCCTGGTGGCCGAGGGCGATACCACGGTCGACCGCGTGTACCACATCGATCGCGGCTACGAGAACATCGAGGAAAAACTCGGCGTGCTCGGCGCGAAGATCCGCCGCCTGCCGAACTGAAATTCCGCCGTGCGCAGGTTTACTGCGCGCGGTAGGACACCAGCATCAGGGTGAGATCCTGGTCGCCCTGGGTCATCTTCACCGGCACGGCGTATTTCGACGGTGCATACCAGGCAGTAAGGCCGCGGTCGGCGTCGGTGCGGGTCATCTTCACGGTGTCGAAGCTGCCGGCGGGTACCTGCACTTTTTCCTTGCCCGTCACCTTGTACTGCTGGTTCTCGACGCTCGACTTCACCGCCACCGGCAGGGTGACCTGCTGCTTGCCCGCCTGCAGGGCAAGCCCCAGGGCGAGGCTTGCCAGGTTCCTTTCCACCATGCCCGGCACGGCGGCGAAGGTGTAGTTCTTCTTGCCGTCATCGACCGTGGCCTGCTTGCTGGCCCAGTCCACTTTCAGGTGGCGTTCCTTGGTTTTGATCGACGCGTCCAGGCGATAGTCGTAGCTCACCGATTCAGGTGTGCCGCCGGTCCAGCGGAACGTGGATACTTCGCTGGTATTGGCAGCCACCATCGCAGCGAGGCCGGCTGTGCCCTTCGATGCCGTGCTGAAGGCGAACTGGCCGTTCCCGGCGGGTTTCAGCACGACGGTTGCTTCGCCCAGCGGTGATCCGCCCTGGAGCACCTGGTACTGCGCGGTAAAGGCGTGCGGAGTGGCGGCGCTGGCGGCCTGGACAGCGAATCCGGCGACTAGGGCGGCGGCGATCAGGGTCGTTTTGGTCATGGGGCGAAAGTCTACCTGCGGCGCCTGAACCTTAGGTGGCGTCGAGCAGGCTTCCGGTGTCGTCCAACGTCAAGGGCGTGTGGATGATGCGTCCATCGAAGGTGGGTTCCCCCTCGTTCCAGTGGATACGGCCGGATGCGATGGCGCTTACCACGGCGGGCAGCAGGCGGTGCTCGTGTACCAAAAGGCGCGCTGCCAGGGTGGCTTCGGTGTCGTCCGGGCCAATGCTGATGCGAGCCTGTGCCAGAACCGGACCGCCGTCGAGTTCGGCGGTGACAAAATGCACGCTCGCACCATGCTCGGCGTCGCCTGCGGCCAGCGCCTGGGCATGGGTGTGAAGTCCGCGGTAGAGCGGCAGCAGGGAAGGGTGAACGTTCACCGCGCGTCCGGCCCAGGGCACCAGCACCGATGGATGGATGATGCGCATGTAACCGGCCAGCACCAGGAGGTCCGCACCACTGGCAGCGAGGGCATCGAACAGTGCACGGTCGAACGATGAACGATCGGCGTATTCGGCGGGCCGCAGCGCCAATGTGGGCACGCCGGCCTCAGCGGCCAGGCTAAGCGCGGCGCAGTTGGGTTTGTCGCTGGCTACCAGGACGAACCTGCCGTCGATGCGTCCATCGACGCAGGCGCCGAGCAGGGCCGCAAGGTTGCTGCCGCGCCCGGACGCCAGCGCGGCAATGCGCAGCGCGGGCATGGTGTCAGGCGATCCGGACGCGCTCGTCGCCGCTGGCACGGACGACCTCGCCGATCGGCCAGCTGGCGAGGCCGTGGGTGGCAAGGATCCGGGTGGCGTCGGCCACGGCCTCACGCGGCAACAACACGGTGAAACCGATGCCGCAGTTGAACGTGCGCCACATTTCCGTCTGCGCCACGTTGCCTTCGCGCTTGAGCCAGTCGAACACCGGAGGCAAGGTCCATGTGCTCGATTCCAGCGCCACGCCCAGGCCATCGGGCACGACGCGGATGATGTTTTCGGTGAGGCCGCCGCCGGTGATATGTGCCATGCCGTGCACCGGTGTATCGCGGTGCAGCTGGAGCATGGCCTTGACGTAAATAGTGGTCGGCGCCATCAGCGCGTCGCCCAGCGTGGTGTCACCGACCTTGTCGCCCAGTGGGCTGCCGGCGCGGGCAAGGATGCGACGGATCAGCGAGTAACCGTTCGAATGCGGGCCCGACGACGCTACGCCCAGCACGACGTCGCCAGCAACGATGGCGCTGCCGTCGACCATGCGCGATTTCTCCACCGCGCCCACGGTGAAACCGGCCAGATCGTATTCCCCGGGCGGGTACATGTCGGGCATCTCGGCGGTCTCGCCGCCGATCAGCGCGCAACCGGCCAGTTCGCAACCCCGGGCGATGCCGCCGACCACGGCCACGGTGGTTTCGACGTCCAGCTTGCCGGTGGCGAAGTAGTCAAGGAAGAACAGCGGCTCAGCGCCCTGCACCAGCACGTCGTTGACGCACATGCCCACCAGGTCGATGCCGATGGTGTCGTGGCGGTTCAGTTCCTGGGCCAGTTTGAGCTTCGTGCCCACGCCGTCGGTGCCGGAAACCAGCACGGGTTCTGCATATTTCCCCGACAGGTCGAACAGTCCGCCGAAGCCGCCCAGCCCGCCCATCACCTCGGGGCGGAAGGTTTTCTTCACCAGCGGTTTGATTCGCTCCACGACGGCGTTGCCCGCGTCGATGTCCACGCCGGCGGCACGATAGGTGAGCGATTCGTTCTCGGAGGACATGGGGCGGGTCTTGGCGGCTTGGAAACGGTCGATTGTACCCGCAAAGCAGGCCCCTCATTAGACGAATGGAGCCCCATTGGGCACACTTGCCTTCCTCGAAGGCTCATCATGAGACCCGCCATGCGCACCCGTTGGATCGTTCTGTTGCTGGCCTTGCTGGTGGTCCCGGCGTTTGCCCAGAATTCCCCCTATGCCGTCACCGTTCCGGTGAACGACACCGCGGCGGCCAGCCGCGACGATGCCATTGCCGCGGCACTCACCCAGGTACTCACCCGCGCCAATGGCGGCCAAGATCCCCGCTCCAAGCCCGGCTACGCCGATGCCATGAAGCAGCCAGGTGCCCTGGTCCAGCAATACCAGTACAAGAAGGGCCAGCCGGGTTCGGCGCCGCTGATGCTGGAAGTGAGTTTTGATCCGGCGGCGATCCGCCGTGCTTCGGGCGCGGCCGACCCCACGGCCGGCGGCACGGCGAACACGTTGCTTGTGATCGTGCGCAATGGGCAGGGTCAGCTGATGGACCCCGATGCCCTTGCCCCGTTGGCGCAGGCGGCCCAGGCGCGCGGCTACCAGACGGTATTTCCCCCAGCCGAAGGCCTGCCCGCGGCTTCGTCGGTGAGTTCGGCCGACTCCGCCACGGTCGCTGCGCTTACCGCGAAGTACCACACCGGGCTGATCCTGCAAGGCCGCATAGACCATGGCAACGCCGACTGGACCGTGCTTACCGGCGGCAAGGCGCAGGCCTGGCAGGACAGTGGCGAGGCCGACGATGCCCTCCTGGCCAACGGCGCGAATACGGCCGGCGACCGCATCGACCGCCAGCTGGGCGCCAACTCCTCCGTCGGCAATGCGGCCAGTGTCTGGGTGTCGGGGCTGAAGTCGGCCACCGATTTCGCCGCCCTGATGGGCGCCCTGCATGAGGACCCCTCGATTCGCTCCGCGGTGCCGGCCCAGGCCGACGGCGACGGTGTACTGCTGCAGGTAAAGGGCAATGGGTCGTTACGTGCCCTGGCTTCCGGCGTGGGCGCTTCAGGACACCTGCTGGTGGCTCAGGGCGGCCACGATGGCGCCACCATCAACCTGCGCTGGATCCCTTAAGGGGCGTGCGCACCACCCTCACGGGCTTTCCCCGACGATGCAACCACCTACCCAAGGTCATCCCCCGCCGATGCTGACCCCCGACGCTTCACGCCGCTGGCAGATGCTGGCGCTCGTCGCCGTGATCTGCTTCCTGGTCTGGTTGCTGGCACCGGTACTGATGCCCTTCGCCATCGCGGCGATGCTGGCGTACCTGGGCGATCCGCTGGCCGACCGCCTGCAGCGCCTGGGCATGGGCCGCACGATGGCGGTGAGCATCGTCTTCAGCGTGATCGTGCTGATCACCATTGGTGCATTGCTGCTGCTGGTGCCACTGATCCAGCGCCAGGTGGCGAACCTGTACGACAACGTGCCCACTTACGTGCAGTGGGGCCGCAACATCGCGTTGCCGTGGATCCAGGCCAAGTTGCATCTTGATCCAAGCACTTTCGACTCCGACCGCATCATCGCTGCGGTGAAGGAGCATATCGGCTCGGTAAGTTCGATCGTGGCGAGCACAGTGGCCCGCATCTCGCGCTCGGGCATGAGTATCGTGCTGTGGCTGACCAACCTGGTGCTGATCCCGGTGGTGGCTTTCTACCTTCTGCGCGACTGGGACACCATGGTGGCGCACATCGCACGCCTGTTGCCGCGTTCGGTGGAACCCACCGCCGTGCGCCTGGCGCGGGAATCGGACCAGGTGCTCGGTGCCTTCGTGCGCGGCCAGCTGCTGGTGATGCTGGCCCTCGGGGTGTTCTACGGTATTGCGTTGAGCATCGTCGGACTTTCCGTCGGACCATTGATCGGCATGGTGGCAGGCCTGCTGAGCTTCGTACCGTACCTGGGCTTCATGATCGGTTTCGGCGCCAGCCTGATTGCCGTGCTGGTGCAATACGGCGACTGGACCCATGTGCTCATTGTCTGCGGTGTCTTCGTGGTGGGCCAGTTGCTCGAAGGCTATGTCCTGGTGCCGCGCCTGGTGGGAGGGAAGATCGGTTTGCATCCGGTGGCCGTGATCTTCGCCGTGCTGGCTGGCGGTCACCTGTTCGGTTTCCTCGGCGTGCTGCTGGCGTTGCCGGCGGCCTCGGTCGTGGTGGTAGTGATGCGTTACCTGCTTGAGCGGTACCGTCGGAGTGAGCTCTACACCGAGCACGCCACGGTCGGGCAATTGCGCGATGCCGAAGAAGGCACATTGCCGCCGCCCGAGCCGCCGGACAATCCTTCGCCATGATCGCGCAGCTGCCTTTGGCGCTGCGCTGGCCGCGGCGGCAACGGTTCGACCAGTTCTTTCCTGGTGCGACGAACGCGGCGGCGCTTGCGATCGTCGAAGGCGCTGCCGCGAACGCACATGGAGGCTGTGTGTATGTGGCGGGCCCTGCCGGCAGCGGCAAGACGCACCTCCTGATCGCCGCCTGCCAGGCTGCGACGGATGCGGGGGTGTCGGCGCAATACCTGAGCCTGCGCCACGTGCGCGGCAGCCGATCCGACGCCATTGCCGGCGTCGGTGGCAGCCACTTGCTGGCCCTGGACGATATCGACCTTGTCGCAGGCGACGCGGAAGCGGAGCTCGCGCTTTTCGCCACCTACAACCGCTATCTCGATGCCGGTGGTGTGTTGCTGCTGGCTGCCCAGGCGTTACCGGCGGCGATGCCGGTGCAACTGCCTGACCTGCGTTCCCGGCTGGGCGCCTGTACGCAGGCCCGCCTTACACCATTGGACGATGGCGAACGGCGCCATGTGCTCCAGGCCCAGGCGCGCCATCGGGGCATCGTGTTCGACGCCGCCGTGCTGGACTGGATGTTCGCACGCTACCCGCGGGACCTTGGGGCGTTGCTTGATCTTCTTGACCGAGTTGACCGTGCCTCGCTTGCGGCGCAGCGGAGGGTGACGATCCCGTTTCTCAGGTCGCTGTTGCGCGAAGGGTAACGCCCTAGGCGCGCAACATCGTGGGCGTGGCGTGCGCGCCGATCACCGGCGTCATGGCCTGGACGATCTTGTGGTTGCCGGCGATCAGGTTGCCGGATTCGGGCATGCCGTCACGGCCGGAGAAATCGTTATAGATACCGCCGGCCTCGCGCACCAGCAGGCAGCCGGCCGCCATGTCCCAGGGCTTCAGGCCCAATTCGAAATAGCCGTCCAGACGGCCAGCGGCAACATAGGCCAGGTCCAGCGCGGCGGAGCCTGAACGACGGATGTCCTCGGCGTCTTTGAGCAGGGCCTGGGTCATGCCCAGCTGGGCTTCCAGATGGGTACGCTGGCGGTAGGGGAAGCCGGTGCCGATCATGGCGCCGGCGATTTCCTCGCGCTTGGACACCCGGATGCGACGGTCGTTGAGGTAGGCGCCGTCGCCCTTGCTGGCGGTATAGAGTTCGTCGCGCAGGGGATCGAAGATCACGCCGTAGACGGGCTCGCCGCGTTCAACCAGGGCGATGGATACGCAGAAATGGGGGATGCCGCGCAGGTAGTTGTGCGTGCCGTCGAGCGGGTCGATGATCCAGGTCAGCGGCCCCTTGCCCTGCAGGCCCGATTCCTCACCCAGGAAAGCATGGGTGGGATAGGCGCGCTTCAACTCCTTGATGACCTCCGCCTCGGCCAGGCGGTCGACTTCGGAGGCGAAGTCCATGCGATCTTTCTCGACGACGTTCAGGCCCTCGATGCGGTTCATGTAGCGCAGGAGGATGTTTCCTGCGGAGCGCGCGGCGCGCGCCGCGACATTGACGGCGGGTCTTGGCATGGCTGGTCGACTTCGAAAGAGCGGGGCGGCGCCAGGGCCGCATGACCGGGCATTCTAACAGCCTCGGTTCGGCACGCGCCATGTAAACTCGGCCGTTGCCCGCCACACCATGCCCTGCCGATGGATATTTCCGCCCTGACCCCCCTGTTCCGCTATGTCCTGGTGCGCACCTCGCATCCGGGGAACATCGGGTCGGCCGCACGGGCCATCCGCACCATGGGCTTCATGCGGCTGGAGCTGATCGCGCCGCACCGTTTCCCCGACGACGAAGCCACGGCGATGGCCGCAGGCGCCGACGACGTGCTGGCCGGGGCAGGCATCCACGCCGATCTCGTGGCAGGCCTCGCCGGTGCCACGCTGGTGCTGGGTCTATCCGCGCGCCGCCGCGGCGTGACCTTGCCCGAACTCGATCCCAGGCAGGCAGCCGCCCAGGCCGTGGCCGCCGCTTGCCGCGGCGAACAGGTGGCATGGGTGTTCGGCAACGAGCGCACGGGTCTGGAAAACGACGAGCTGGCCCATTGCCACGCCATGGTGCGCATTCCCAGCGTGGACGATTTCAGCTCGCTCAACCTGTCGCAGGCAGTGCAGGTGGCGGCCTATGAAACCCGCATGGCGCAGCTGGCGGGAGCCGGCGGCGGCCAGGCTGCGCCGTCGAACGACGAACCACCGGCCGACGCCGGGCAGCTGGAGCGTTTCTTCGAGCACCTGGCCCAGACCCTGGACGACATCGAATTCCATAAGGGCCGCCAGCCCGAAACCATCCTCCTGCGCCTGCGCAAGCTGTTCCTGCGGGCGCGCCCGGACCTTCGCGAATTGCGCGTGATGCACGGCATCTTCGCCGATGCGCAACGGATGGCGAGCCTGGCGAAGAAGAACAGCAGCGGCTAGCCGGTGCCGTCGTCCTCGCCGTCGTCTTTGGCTGCGGGTATCACCAGCACCTTGTCGATGCGGGCACCGTCCAGGTCGAGTACTTCGAAATCGTGGCCTTCCCAGCTGAAGCGTTCGCCCACTGCGGGGATGTGGCCGAACTGCGCCACCATCATGCCGCCGACCGTGCGGTAATCATGCTCGGCCTCGTGGGGCAGGGCATGGGCCTGCAGCAGCTCGCGCAGGTCGTCGGCCGGCAATGCGCCATCTACCAGATAGCTGCCATCGGCGCGTCGCACGATCGGACCTGCGACGTCGTCGTTGTTCTCGCTCGGTGCGGTGGCGCCGACCACGGCGGCCAGCAGGTTGTTGATGGTGACCATGCCCTCGATGTCACCGTATTCATCCACGACCAGCGCCATCGAGGTGCCTGCTTCGCGGAAGGCATCCATCAGGTCGAGCGCGCGCGCCGTGGCAGGCACGAACAGCGGCTTGACCATATCGGTGAAGAGATCCTGCTGACCGAAGGACACGTGATGCAGCAGGCGCTTGACCTCCACCACGCCCACCACGTCACTCTCGTCACCGCGATACACCGGGTAGCGGGAATACGGCGTTTGCCGCATCACCTGGATGTTTTCCTCGCGCGGTGCTGCGATGTCGAGCCAGGCGATGCGCTTGCGCGGGGTCATCACGCCGTCCACGGTGCGATCACCCAGGCGAAGCACGCGGCTGACCATGTTGCGTTCGTCGGCGTCGAGCACGCCCTGCTCGGCGCTCTCGGCCACCAGCAGGCGGATCTCCTCTTCACTGGCGGCACTGCGCGAAATGCGATGCAGGCCGAATAGGCGCAGGATCAGGGTGCTTGCGTGGTTCACCAGCCAGACGAACGGCAGGCAGATCCGCGAGAGCACCAGCATCGGGATGGCGATGGCGCAGGCGACTTTTTCCGGCGCGGCGAGCGCTGCGCGCTTGGGAACGAGTTCGCCGATCACGATCTGCATGAAGGCGCTGAGTACGAAGCCCATGGCCCAACCGATCACTCGTGCGTAGGGGGCCAGCCACGACGGGTCGCCTTTGTGCAGCAGCTCGGCGAAGTGCGCGCCCAGGGCGTCGCCGGCCGCGGCACCCGTGGCCAGGATCACAATGGTGATGCCCACCTGTACCGTGGACAGGAACCGTTCGGGTGATTCGGCCAGCTTCAGCGCCGTGCGCGCACGGCGACTGTCGCGCGCCATCTGTTTCAGGCGGCTCTTGCGCGAGGCAACGATCGCCATCTCGGAGAGGGCGAAGAAGCCGTTGACCACGGCCAGGACGAAGACGACGAATATTTCGCTGAGCATTGCTCGACTTTGCACGAGGCAAGGCCACCCAGTGTAGCGGCCAAGCGGTTCGGTGGATCACAAACAGCCGCGCATTGTCAGCTCGCGGCCTCCTGTAACATAACTGTCTTGTGAGACCCGTACACCCATACCTTCAGGCGCAAGTACATGTTTTCATTGCAAACTATGTTCGGCAAGGGCGATAAGTTCTATGGCCTGCTGGAAGAAAGCGCCGAGGCTGCCCGGGAAAGTGCCCGCGCCCTGCACGAACTGGTCATCCAGACCGATCGCGCCCCGGTAATGGCCGCCTTCAGCACCGCCCGCGCCCGCGAGAAAGCCCTGCACCGCCAGATTGGCGAGGAACTGGTCAACACCTTCGTTACCGCGCTCGACCGCGAGGATATCGAAGCACTCAATTCGGCCCTGTACAAGATTCCCAAATCGATCGAGAAATTTGCCGAGCGCTACGTGATTGTCGCCGACCGGCTTCAAGGCATTGATTTCGATCAGCGGGCAGCCCTTTTGGAGAAGTCGGCCTCCGTGGTGGTGGACATGATCGGCGAGTTGCGCAAGGGGCTGAAAATCGACCGGGTGAAGAAGTTGCGCGATAGCCTCAATGCGCTTGAATCCGAGGCCGACCGCCTGCTGCTGGAGCCCTACCGCACGCTCTACGCCGAAGGCTCCGACCCGCTGCGCGTGATGCTGGCGAAGGATCTCTTCGAACTGTTCGAAAAGGCCGTGGACAAGTGCCGTGACGTGGGCAATGTCGTCTATTCCATCGTCTTGAAGAATTCCTGAAGGACGTCACCGTGCCCATGAACGTCCCCAATGCCGCGCAGGTGCGCGCATGAGCCTTGGCATGCTGTTGGCGGTGGTGCTGATCGCCCTGGCCTTTACCTACATCAACGGTTTCCACGACACAGCCAATTCGATCGCCACCGTGGTGGCAACCAAGGTACTTACACCGGGGCAGGCGGTGGTGCTGGCTGCGGTGACCAATCTGGCCGGCGCCCTGTGGGGTACGGCCGTTGCCGCCACCATTGCCGCCGGCCTGATCAACACCGGTGTGCTCGACGTCGGGCCGCAGCTGCTGATCTGCGGATTGCTTGGTGCCACGCTGTGGAATCTCCTGACCTGGTGGCTGGGCCTGCCCTCAAGCTCCAGCCACGCACTGGTGGGCGGGCTTTGTGGCGCTGCGCTGGCAGCGTCGGCCAATAGCGTTCATTCGATTATCTGGCTGCAGCCGGGGCTGCACTGGTGGCTGGGCAAGGGGGTCATCCCCAAAGTGATCGTGCCGATGGTGCTCTCGCCAATCGCCGGACTGGTGATCGGCTTCGTGCTGATGGGTAGCCTCTATGCGCTGCTGGGCTGGTTTGCCTCGCGCAAGGGATTCGCCCGGCGTTTCGGCCGCACGCCCTTCGTCAATGGCTTCTTCGGCAAGGCGCAGATCGTCTCGGCCTCGGCGATGGGCCTGGCCCACGGCATGAACGATGCGCAGAAAAGCATGGGCATCATCGCCCTGGCCCTGGCGTCGGCTACCGCCGCTGGCCAGTTCAACCACCTGCCCGTATGGCTTTCGTGGCTGAGCATTCCGCACGATCCCAATGGCGGGTTTCCGGTGCCGGTGTGGGTGAAGGTGGTTTGCGCACTTACCATGGCGGCAGGTACCGCCGGTGGCGGCTGGCGGATCATCAAGACGCTCGGCCACAAGATGGTCAAGCTCCATCCGATCAATGGCTTTGCCGCGGAATTCAGTTCCGCCGCGGTGATCCTGGCCGCATCGGTCGCCGGCATCCCGGTGTCCACCACGCATAACGTGTCGGCGTCGATCATGGGCGTGGGTGCGGCCAAGCGGCTCAACGCCATCCGCTGGTCGGTGGTCGAGCGCATGGTTTGGGCGTGGATCCTTACGCTCCCCGTTACCGCGCTGGTGGCCTATGGCCTTGTCCTGCTGACCCAGGGTTTCTGGTAGGGCCAGCCCTGCTAGAACTCGTCCTCGTCCGAGGCGATGGCCTGCTCCAGGATGTCGCCCAGGGTGGACAGTTCCCCGACCAGGCGGTCGAGCTCGGCGACGTTGAGCAAGGCGTAGGGCCGGTTTTCACACAGGTGCAGGTAGGGCGAGCCGTCGAGGTCGGCCGAGGCCAGGTACCCGGTGCGCTGTTCCCAGTTAAAACGCAGGCAGCGCCGGGCATCGGTGCCGGCCAGTGGGCCGACCGGGGTGGAAATGCGCAGGTAGCGCAGGCCCGTGTCGTCTTCGAGTTCCGCGAGATAAATGCCCTGGTGGCGGCCCCCGGCGACGATCACATCGAAGCTGATGAGGTATGGGTCGTTGTGCTTGAGTTCGTGGCTGGAAGCCAGGTGCGAACGTACCGCCTCGAAGTGGCGCATGGGATGTGCGTCCGGCTGGAAGGTGCCTCCGATGGTAACCTGCCGTTCCTTGGAATGGGGTCGGGACATGGCCGGGAAACGTGATGAATCCACCGACATCGACGTACGCAACCAGGCTATCTGGGATGCCGTCTATGCCATTCCCGCCGGGCGCGTGGCCAGCTACGGCGCCATCGCCCAGCGTGCAGGCTTTCCCGGCCGCGCGCGCTTGATCGGCAAGGTATTGGGACAGGCTCCCGATCGCTCCACCCTGCCGTGGCACCGCGTGCTGCGCGCCGACGGTCGTATTGGCATCCCCGCGGGCACCCGGGGTTATCTCGAGCAGTGCCGACGGTTGCGCAAGGAAGGCGTGAAGGTGGTCGATGGCCGTGTGCCGATGGTGAATTTCGGGCTGGACGCGGATATCGACCGCGCGATCTGGGGTTGAACGCCGACATCGGGTTGCCGTGCCCCGCCTGCTAAAATCGCCGGGCATGCAGCCTTCCGCCCACGACATCCTTTCTTCCGTCTTCGGTTATCCCGGCTTTCGCGGCCAGCAGGAAGCCATCGTCGGCCATGTCGCCGAAGGCGGCGACGCCCTGGTGCTGATGCCCACCGGTGGCGGCAAATCCCTGTGCTTCCAGGTGCCCGCACTGATGCGCGCGGGCACGGCCATCGTGGTTTCGCCGTTGATCGCCCTGATGCAGGACCAGGTAGACGCCCTCCTCGAGGCCGGGGTAGCTGCCGCGGTGCTCAACTCCAGCCTGTCGGCCGAGGAACAACGCGATGTCGAAGGGCAATTCCTCGCAGGTTCGCTGAACCTGTTGTACGTGGCGCCCGAACGCTTGCTCACGGGGCGCTTCCTTGCATTGCTCGAGCGCAGCGAAGTGGCGCTGTTCGCCATCGACGAAGCGCACTGCGTATCACAATGGGGTCACGACTTCCGACCTGAATACCGGCAGCTGGCGGTACTGCACGAACGCTTTCCCCACGTACCCCGTATCGCGCTGACGGCCACGGCCGACCACCGCACGCGCGAGGAAATCATCGAGCGCCTGTCACTTCAGGACGCGCGGGTTTTCCTTTCCAGTTTCGACCGTCCCAATATCCGCTACCACGTCGCACCGCGTGGCAACCCGCGCCGGCAAGTGCAGGATTTCCTCGACGCGCATCGTGGCGAGGCAGGCATCGTGTACTGCCTTAGCCGGCGGAAAGTGGAAGATACCGCGGCGTGGCTTTCCGACGCCGGCATCGAAGCGTTGCCCTACCATGCGGGTCTGGACGCTGCCACGCGCACGCGCAACCAGCAACGGTTCCTGCGCGAAGATGGCGTGGTGATGGTGGCCACCGTGGCCTTTGGCATGGGTATCGACAAGCCCGACGTTCGTTTCGTTGCCCATCTTGATCTGCCCCGTAGCGTCGAGGGCTACTACCAGGAGACCGGCCGCGCCGGCCGTGACGGCCTGCCCGCCGACGCCTGGATGATCTACGGCCTGGCCGATGTGGTGACCATGAGCCAGATGATCGCCCAGTCCGATGCGGGCGACGATCGCAAGCGCGTAGAGCGGCAGAAGCTCGAATCACTACTGTCCTACGCCGAGGCCACGCGCTGCCGCCGCGCGCTGTTGCTCGAAGCCTTCGGCGAGGCAGCGCCGCCTACCTGCGGCAACTGCGACAATTGCCTTTCGCCGCCGAAAACGTGGGACGCCACGGTGGCTGCGCAAAAAGCACTGTCGGCCGTCTACCGCAGTGGCCAGCGGTTCGGTGCCGGGCACGTCATCGACATCCTCCGTGGCCAGGACAACGAGCGCATGACCTCGCTTGGCCACGACCGGCTTACCACCTTCGGTATCGGCCAGGACTTCGATGCCACGCAATGGCGTTCGGTGTTCCGTCAGCTCCTGGCAGCGGGCCTGCTCGAGGCCGAGGGTGAGTTCGGTACGCTCAGGCTCACCGACAACAGCCGCGCCGTGCTAAGGGGTGAACAGTCGGTTCAGTTGCGCGAGGACATCCGTCCCGCCCGCGGTCGCCGGACGCGAGACAAACCCGCGGCAGGCGCAGCCACCCTGGGTATCGAGGCCACCGAACAGGAATTGTGGGACGAACTACGAAAACTTCGAGGCGAACTTGCCCGGCAGCACGGTGTGCCGGCTTACGTGATCTTCCACGATGCCACCTTGCTGGCGATGTTGCGTGCGTTGCCCGCCAATGAAGACGACATGGCCCAGATCAGCGGTGTGGGCGAGGCCAAGCTCAAGCGCTATGGGCGCGACTTCCTGGCGGTGCTCAACCGCTAAACGCGGCCATAATGGGGTCTGACAACCGAAGGCCCGCCACGGAGGTTCCATGCACGATGCCCAGCCACTGATCCTCACCCTGGTGGGTGGCCTGGTTCTGGCTTTCATCTTCGGCATGGCGGCGCATCGGCTGAAGCTCCCAGCCCTGGCCGGTTATCTGCTGGCCGGTGTGGTGGCCGGGCCGTTCACCCCGGGCTATGTGGCCAATGCACACCTGGCACAGGAACTGGCCGAACTCGGCGTGATCCTGCTGATGTTCGGCGTAGGGCTGCATTTTTCCCTCAAAGACCTCCTCGAAGTGAAGGCCGTGGCCATTCCCGGCGCCCTCGTGCAGATGGCGGCCACCACGGCGATGGGCATGGCCTTGGGCTGGGCCCTGGACTGGCCGCTGGCGCAGGGTTTCGTCTTCGGCCTGGCCTTGTCGGTGGCAAGCACAGTGGTGCTGTTACGGGCGCTGGAAGAGCGCCATCTGTTTGAAACGTCTCGTGGCCGCATCGCGGTGGGCTGGCTGATCGTCGAAGACCTCGCCATGGTGCTGGCACTGGTGCTGCTGCCGGCACTGGCAAGCGTCGGTTCGCCCGAGCAGGTCCAGGGCGGCCGCAGCCTGTGGATGACCATCGCAATGACCCTGGGCAAGGTGGGCCTGTTCGTGGCCCTGATGCTGATTGTGGGCAAACGTTTTATCCCCTGGCTGCTGAAATTCGTGGCGCACCGTGGTTCGCGCGAATTGTTCCGGCTGGCGGTGTTGGCGATCGCGCTGGGCATCGCCTTCGGTGCGGCGCAACTGTTCGGTGTCTCCTTCGAGCTGGGAGCATTCCTGGCCGGCATGATGATGGGCGAATCCAAGCTCGCCCAGCAGGCAGCCGAAGATACCCTGCCTTTGCGCGACGCCTTTGCCGTGTTGTTCTTTGTATCCATCGGCATGCTGTTCAACTGGCACGTGCTGTTGGAGCACCCCCTCACCGTACTTGCGGCCTTCCTGATCATCACGCTCGGCAAGGGCCTGGTGGCCTATGTGATCGTGCGCGCGTTCGGACGGCCAAAGCGTACCGCCATCACCATCGGTATCAGCCTGGCGCAGATCGGGGAGTTCTCGTTCATCCTTGCCAGCCTTGGCGTGAGCCTTGGGTTCCTTACCGGGACCGCGCGCGATGTCCTGCTGGCCGCGGCGATCGTTTCGATCCTGGTCAATCCGCTGATGTTCAAGTGGCTGGATCGCATGCGCGAGGAACCAGCCAGTGAAGCGGCCACCGATATCCCGTTCGTCGCCACCGGGCAAAGCGGCCACGTGGTGGTGGTGGGTTATGGGCGCGTGGGCCGTGCCACGGTGCAGGACCTTCGCGTCGCTGGTCGCCAGGTACTGGTGGTGGATCTCGTCGAAGAACGTGTGGCGGAGTTGCGCGGGCAGGGGGTGGAAGCGGTGCTCGGCCAGGCCTCGGCCGATGACGTCCTTGACGTGCTGAACCTGCCCGGTGCCGTTGCGCTGATCGTCACCATACCCGACCCGTTCGAGTCGGGCGAGGTCGTACGCGTGGCGCGTGGGAAGCATCCAGGCCTGTTCATCGTGGCGCGTGCCCACGACATGGAGCCCGCCGCGCACCTGGCGGCGGAGGGAGCAAGCGAAGTGGTAATGGCCGAAACAGAGACGGGTCGGGCGATGGTGGCCCTGCTGCCTGCCATGAGCTAGCTGAAACCGGAAGGAAAGACCAAAGACACGCGGCGCTTACATCAACATCGCTAGACTGGGCGGCGTTCTCCCCGCAAGGAACGCCCCTTGGCCGCTCGGATCGAAGACTACGCCATGATCGGTAATTGCCGGTCGGCTGCCCTGGTTTGTCGCAATGGTTCAATCGACTGGCTCTGCGTGCCCCGCTTCGACCAAGGCGCATGTTTCGCGGCCATCCTCGGCACCAGCGAGCACGGCCGATGGCTGCTGGCGCCGCTGGATCCCGCCGCGAGCAGCTCGCGTTGCTATCGCAACGGCGGGCTGGTGCTGCAGACCACCTGGGAAACGGCCGACGGCGCGGTCCGGGTGATCGACTTCATGCCCGTCGACGGCGACCGCGTCGGCGTGATGCGCGTCGTCGAGGGTATCCGGGGTTCGGTGGACATGCAGGAGGAGCTGGTGATCCGCTTCGACTACGGCCGCAGCATCCCCTGGGTCACGGTCCTGGACGACGGCAGCCTGCGTGCGATCGCCGGTCCCGACCTGCTGGTGCGGCGCAGTCCCGTGGCCGTGCAGGGGCGTGACATGCGCAGTGTCGCTACCTTCACCGTAACCGCCGGCGACGTGATTCCGTTCTCACTCGAATATGGTCGCTCGCACCTGCCCGCGCCCGAGGCGCGTGATGTGCAAGAAGCGCTCGAAGCCACCGAGGCATTCTGGGTGAACTGGTCTCGTGCCCATCCGGAACTGGGGGAATGGGCACCGCTGGTGCAGCGCTCGCTGGTCACCCTGAAGGGGCTTTCGTATATTCCCACGGGAGCCATCATCGCCGCGCCCACCACCTCGCTACCCGAAGCGATCGGTGGCGAGCGCAATTGGGACTACCGATTCTGCTGGGCCCGCGACGCCACCTTCGTGCTGACGGCGCTGATGAACGCCGGTTACCGGGAGGAGGCCGTCGCCTGGCGCGACTGGATCCGCCGCGCCATCGCCGGGGCGCCGGACCAGGTCCAGATCATGTACGGCGTGGCCGGCGAGCGCCGCATGCACGAGCACGAACTGCCGTGGCTTCCCGGCTACGAGAATTCCGCGCCCGTGCGTATCGGCAACGCCGCCAGCGAGCAGTTCCAGATGGACATCTACGGCGAGATGGTCGGCGTGTTCGACCACGCCATCCGCTCTGGCATCTTCACCGCCCCGACGGACTTCGACCACGAATATGCCGCCGACACCCTGCAGGTGCTTTTCATCGACCACCTGGCCAAGGTGCTCAACGACCCGGACGAGGGCATCTGGGAGATCCGTGGCCGTCCTCGTTGCTTCGTGCATTCCCGGGCGATGGCCTGGCTGGCCCTGCGGCGATCGGCCGACAGCGAGAACGAACAATTGCTGCCGGAAAAACGCGCGTCATGGTCGAGGCTTGCCGATGAACTGCGCCAGGAGATCCTTGAACATGGCGTGCATCCGGAAGGGCAGTATTTCGTGCAGTCCTACGGTTCGGACGAACTTGATGCCTCGCTGCTTCTGGTGACACTCTGCGGCATCGTGCCGGCGGACGATGCGAGGGTGGCCAATACCGTGGCGGCGATCGAGCGCGAGCTGCTGGTGGACGGCCTGGTCAAGCGTTACCACACCACCACGGGTGTCGATGGCCTGGCGCCGGGCGAGGGCCTGTTCCTTGCCTGCAGCTTCTGGCTGGTGGAGAACTATGTGATGCTCGGCCGCATGGACGACGCCAACCGCCTGTTTGCACGCCTGGCCGGCCTCGCCAACGACGTCGGGTTGCTGGCCGAGGAATACGATCCGGTGGCCAAACGGCAGCTGGGCAATTTCCCGCAAGCCTTCTCGCACGTGGCACTCGTCAACGCCGCCTTTAGCATCGCCCGGTATACCAGCGTCACCGCGAAGTCGCGTGAGGGCCTGGAAGCCGCCGTCATCAGTTAGCCAAGCTCACATCACGGAGATCCCCCGATGGCCAAACGCACATCGACACTGCCCAAAAATGCAACCACCTCGCGAGCCGGTGATGCCGGCCGCCCGCCACAGGCCAATCCCTGTGCCATGGTGATTTTCGGGGCCAGTGGCGACCTTACCTCGCGGCTGGTCGTGCCGGCGCTGTACAACATGCGGCGCAGCGGCCTTTTGCCCGACAACTTCGCGCTGGTGGGAGTGAACCACGGCAGCGACTCCGACGCCTTGTGGAAGCGGAACCTCAGGCGTTCGATGGACAGCTTCGTGGCCAATTCCTCAAGCGAGGAGCAGCTGGCCAGCGTGGACGAAGAAGCCTGGACCTGGCTCACCCAGCGCATGTCGCTGGTGCTGGGCGAGTTTGATGACGCCAGTACCTACAGCCGCCTGGGCAAGTCGCTGGAGGTGATCTCCGATCGCTTCGGCACCCAGGGCAACGTGCTGTTCTACCTTGCCACGCCAGAGCGGTTCTTCGGTCCCGTGGTCGACATGCTGCACGGTGCGAAGCTTACCCAGGAGAGCGTCAACGGGGCAGGCTGGCGCCGCGTGGTGATCGAAAAACCCTTCGGGCACGACCTGCCGTCGGCACAGGCGCTGAACACGCGGATCCAGAAATCCCTGCGCGAGGAACAGATCTATCGCATCGATCATTTCCTTGGCAAGGAAACGGTGCAGAACATCCTGGCCTTCCGTTTCGCCAATGGTCTTTTCGAACCGATCTGGCATCGCGACCGCATCGACCATGTGCAGATCACCGTGGCCGAAACCGTGGGCGTGGAAGCGCGTGGTTCGTTCTACGAACAAACCGGCTGCCTGCGCGACATGGTGCCCAACCACCTGTTCCAGCTGGTGGCGATGGTGGCCATGGAGCCGCCCTCATCGTTCGCCGCCGAGGCCGTGCGCACCCGCAAGGCCGAGGCCATAGCGGCGATCCGGCCGATAGGCGTGGAGGACGCCGTCCGCGGTCAGTACGGCCCGGGCGCGGTCAATGGCGACCTGGCACGCCCCTACCGGGAAGAGCCCGACGTGGCGCCGGATTCGCCGACGGAAACCTATGTGGCGATGAAACTTTCCGTCGACACCTGGCGCTGGGCCGGCGTGCCGTTCTACCTGCGTACGGGCAAGCACCTGGCACGCCGCACCACCGAGATCGCCATCCGTTTCAAATCCGCCCCATTCGCGCCGTTCCGCGGCACCAACATGGACGCATTCGGGCCGGACTGGCTGGTGTTGCAGATCCAGCCCAACGAGGGCATCTCGCTGCAATTCGACGTCAAACGGCCGGGACCGAAGATGGAACTGGCTCCGGTGCGCATGGATTTCAATTATGCCGACTGGTTTCCCAGCCAGGCCAATGTGGGTTATGAAACGCTGCTGTACGACGTGATGACGGGCGACGCGACACTGTTCCAGCGCGCGGACATGGTGGAAGCCTCATGGCGCGTAGTTCAACCACTTCTGGAGACGTGGGCCAAACGCACGCCGTCGGAATTCCCCAACTACGCATCGGGTAGCGCCGGCCCGGCGGCGGCCGACACCTTGCTGGCCTTGAGTGGTGGCCACACCTGGCGCCCGATAGCGGCGCAGAAGACCCGTCCGCCCCGGCCAGGTGTACTCAAACCCAAGCCGAAGGTGGATAAATCCGCCCAGCGGCGCGCCGCGGCGAAGAAAAAAGTGTCGGGTCCTTCATCGGCGCCGCTGTCCGCCCTGAAGCAAGCCACCGTACGTCCGGCAAAGCCGAAGAAATCGGCGCAGAAGAAAGCCGTCCGAAAGCCCGCCAGGACCACTGCCGTGAAGAAAGCGGCCACATCGCGCGGCCGCCGGTAGTTGCACTTGCAACGATGTTCCGGCCACCTGGGCTCACGCCTCGGCGGCCGGGACCGTACGCAGGTTCAACCTGCGCGTAGCCCGCCGACCAGCATGTCGCCGACGTAAGTGCGATAACGCCGCGCGGCCGTGGCCTGGTCGAGCTTCCCCTGTGTGGCCATGTTCAGCACGGTACCTCCGGTGGCTGCGAATTCGGCCAGGCCCAGCATCGAGGCGAACAGGAAGGGGAGGTTCGTGGTTTTCAGTTCACCAGCGCGAACGCCCTCGTTGACCACACTGCGAAGGTCGCCGATGGCTTCGAGCACCATCTTGCGCAGCAGCTTGTCGCCTGCGTGCGAGGGACTATCGGAGAGTTCCTCGACGAACAGGCGCTGGAAGAAGGGGTACTCACCGATCAGATCGAAGATCGCGTTGACCCGCGCCCGTACCCGCGCTTCGGCCGTCACGCCGCGGCTGGCAGCGGCCTTGGCCAGGCTGCGGCTGAATGCCGCAGTGATGCGCTCGGTGGCAGCCTCGAGCAAGGATGACCGATCGTTGAAGTAATAGCGGATGAGCGACGGATCGACATTGGCGCGGCGCGCCACTTCAGCACGGGTGATCAGGTTGGGGGGCAGCTCGCGCAGGAGCTGACAGGTGGTTTCGATCAGGCCCTCGCGGCCGATGGATTCGGCATCCGCGGCGGGACGGCCAATGCTGCGGCGGCGTGGGGCCTTGGCCTGGATAGTGGCCTGGCGTCGGGTTGAAGCCTTGAAATTGCTTGCCATGGAACATCTCCTTGTTCATGTGTTTCCTGCGACGGGAATCTCGTCGCACGTTTACGAATTCCGTTCCTTCGACCTCCGTTGCTTTCGGTTCGCCTGTCAGGATTATGCCGCGAGTCCGACCATCAGGATTCCCAAGTCGTGCAGGGATATTCCCTTCGTTGTGTAGTCCTGCGCCGCTAACAGTGTCCTCCTAGTCTGTCATCCCTGCTTACCAAAATCGCGGGCAAAAAAAACCCCGCGAGCCAGGGGAGGGGCTGGCGGGGCTTTGTTAGCCGGCGACCTTAGGGGAAAGGTGGGCCGACCCCTGGCAGGTCCCCGTGGGGTTGCCTGCCGCTTACCGCCATCACGACGGTCTGAGAACTTTGATCCTCGAGAAGGGAAATGGTTCCCCATCAAGATTTTTCAAGTCCGTTTCGTTTGCCCTCCATTCATCGGGGGGCCAACGGTGTAGATGATACGGCACGGATCGTGAATTCACTGCAACGTTGCGTGTTAACTAGTCGTTTGGACGGCTCAATAAAAAGCCGGTCAATAGGCAAAAGGTACCCTGACGGTCAGGTTGGCATCCGGGGTATCCCGGGTCACGCCCACGCCCAGGGTGACGTTGAGGGTGCGTTTGTCGTTGAAACGATAGGACCCGCCGATCAGGAGTGAACCGAGCACCGTTCGTACCGAACCCGGCAGACGCCGTCCGTTCTGCGTGGTGGCCGCCACCAGCGCCTGGTCGTAACCCAGGCTCATCGACATTTTCTCGTTCAGGGCAAGGCCCATGCCCAGGCTTACGTCGAAGATATTGCCGGCATGGATATCACCCAGCTCCTGTTTGCCGGCGGCAAGCACCGTACGGCTGACGTCGTGGCGGGTGAAATTGTAGAGATAGCTGATATTGCCGAACAGCACGATCGGGTCGGAGGGGAATAGCCAGGTCACGCCCGGCTGCACCGACCAGAAGCCCGATCCGCGCGGCAGTTCCAGCGGCAGGCCGGTGCCGGTGGCGTTCTCCACGCAGCGGGTGACGCAGTCGGTGACCACCTCGAAGGGGTCCTTGCCCGTGCGGGATTTCACCCGCAGCCAGCCCACGTAGTAGGCCTTGTCCGCCCCGCCGTCGTTGAGTTGGTAGCGGGCGGTGGCCTCGATATCACCGATGCCTTTGCCGTTGGCGCCGAAGGCATTGTCCTGCGCGGTGCCGGTGAAGATCTCACGGCTGATGGTGTCGGTATGCGAGTCGACATAAGGCACCCTCAATTCCACCTCCAGGCGGTTGGTAAGGCCATACCGCACCGCAAGACCCGCCGTTTGCGTGGTGGTCTTGACCTGGCGCACGTCGATCAGGCCGATCAGGATCGCTGGGATGATGGTGTAGCCCACCAGGGCCACGCGGTCGGACGATGAATAGCCGAACTGATAGGAAGGCTCCAGGATGAACCGGCCCTTGGGCGTGAGCACGCCAGGCTGGTCGAAGATCGGCGCCACTTCCGGCGGCCGTTCCTGGGTTTCCGGCGCGCGTCCCACCTGGCGCGTGTTCTGCACCACCGGCGCCCCGGCCGACGCCGCGGCCTGCTCGTCGGCCGCCGACACCTGGCGGTTGCGCGGAGCGGTAACGGTGACGGTGGTCGTAGGCAGGCCAACCGCCGCCCGCAGGGCCTGCAGGTCGGCCTCCTGCTTGGCCAGTTGCCTGCGCATGTCATCCAGCTGCGCGGCCTGCGCTGCGATGCGCTGGCGCGTGGATTCGATCTCTTCGCCTTGGGCCACGACTTTCTGGCGCACGACTTCGCTCACCGGCGCCGCCGGCGAGCTGGGGGCGGCGTTACCGGGCGGCGCTTGCTGCGCGACCACCCCGCCGCCGGCCACGGCAAGCCCCAGGCTTGCCGCGAACACGGTTTTCCTTGTGCTGGAAAGCGCCATCTCCCCCTCCCGGTGGTGGTCTTTTCATCGTTCGCTGCTTTCAGCGCGACCGGATCAGCGCGTCCTGCAGCCCTGCCTGGAAATTGATGCCGTGGAATGTGCTCAACGAATTGACGGTGGTGGTCAGCGTGGTCGAGCCCTGGATGGTCTGGTTGTCGAGCGAGTTCTGGATCACGGTGGCGCTGTTGCCGATGGCCTGGGTGGCTGCGGCGACGGCAGGCGCGGCTATCGCAGCGTTTGCCACGCTGTCAGGCGTGGTCGCTTTCGCCGCGCCTGAGCTCTTGGCCGGGGCTGTCGTGGACGACAACGTGCTCTCCAGCGCTTCGGCACCGGTCGGGGACGTGCTGGCGGTGGAAGGACCCTGTCCCTGCGTGATCGTGGTGCTGCTGCCGGGCGACGCCACGATGGGCGCCGACACCGCGTTACCCGGACCGTTCTGCACAAGTTGGGCGCGGGTTGCCGCTTCCAGCGCCTGGGCCTGGTCCTTGGTCATCTTCGCGATGTCCGGGATCTGCACGTTGGCGATGGTGGTGGTGACGCCGTTGATCGTTACCGTGCGATCGAAACCGAACGAGGCCATCAGGCCGTTGCCGATGTCGAAGCCCCCGCGTGCCTGGGCCAGCCTTGCATCGCTTACCGGGGTCCAGCGGTCGATGCCGCCCCAGCGGTCGGCGGCGCGGGCTTGAATGGGAACCGCGGCGATCACGAGCGGGACGGCGAGGGCGAGGCAAAGGCGTGTGTTCATGATGGGATACTCAGATGTCACCCGGCCCACGCTTGGGCAGGGTGATGGTGTCCAGGCCACGGCGATCGATGCCGCTGGCCAGCGGCGCCATGGGCGCGGCGCGCCAGTCGACGGGGTTGTTGAAGACGGCGAGGTCCCGGCGGTTGTGGATGACGAACAGCAACCGGCTCTTCCACATGTCTTCGAAGCGCGTGCGCGACATTGAATGCGTGCCCGTGGCCGGGTCGCCTACCAGCACGCGTCCGTCGGATACGCCCTTGATCACCACGAAATGGTGATAGCCACGATTGTCGATCAGCGCGATGGCCGGAAGGCCTTCGGTAACAAGCTTGTCCAGCGGTACCTCGAAGCCGTCGGCCTCGAAGCCGAGTTGCCGCAGGAACAGTTTGATGTCCAGCAGCGAGAACCCTTCGCGGTTGATCTTCGCGCGGTCGCCATTGTTGTACATCTGGGCGAAGGCGGTTTTTTCGTCCACCGGGTAGCCGTACTGATAGGTGAGCAACGTGGCCACCGCGGCAGAGCCGCAGGAGAAGTCGTACTGCTGGCGAATGGTCTGGCGGAAACGGGCTTCCTTCAGGCTGACTACTGACAATCGGTAGGTAATGCCTTGGGCACCGGGCACGTCCATGGCCTGGGCGGATCCCGCCAGGGCCAATGCGACGAGACACCAGGCCGCGTGTTTCTTCATGGTTGCAGCTGCACGTTGACGATGGTGGCGTTCTGGATCAGCACGTTGTTGCCGCTGTTCTGGATCACCATCGGCAAGCCGCTGGAGCTTTCAAAGGAGTTGCCGGAAATGGAGTTGCTGCCGGTGACGGCGCGATCGACGCTGTTGTCGCCCACGGTACCGGACAGTTGCTGGCGACTGATGATGTCAGTGCCGCCGCTGGCGGCGGCAAGCTTGCTGTCGTCCACGCTCTTGCCCAGGTCGACGTTGGCCGTCGGCGGTGGACTGCCCGCGTGGCACAGCCCGCACATCGCAAGCGCGGCGATGGCAAGGGTGGATTTGACGTGCATGGTGTTCTCCTTCGCAGACGGGAAAACCACGGGGCGCTTCAAGGGCGCCCCGTGGCAAGCTTCATTGCTTACTGCCCGCCAACGTTGAGGTTGGCCTGCACGTTCACGCTCTGCTGTTGCAGCGACGCAAGGCCGCTGTTCTGGGCAACGACCGTGACACCAGCCGCCGCGGCTGCCACATTGGACATGGTGCTGGAGGCATTGAAGGTACCTGCCGACACCGAGTTCATGCCGCCAGCGCCGCCACTGCCGCCCGCACCGCCGGAACCGGCGCCACCGGTGTTCGAGCCGCCGGCACCGCCGGATCCGCCCGCACCGCCACTGGCCAGCGAGTCGCCCGCTGTACCGCCCGTGCTCGTCGCCGAGCCGCTGGTGCCCATGCCGTCGCCGGACGTGCCGCCCGTTGCCGACCAGCTACCCGTGCCGCCCGTGGGCGAGCCGGAGTTATCGCCAGCGCCACGTTCGCGCGTTCTGATGTGTGTGGCGTTCGAGCCATTGCTTTCGCTGCCGCCCGCCAGGCTTGCACCACCGGCATCGCCACTGGACGCACCCGAACCACCGGCCGAACTGCCATTGGCACGTGCCCGGCCACCGTTGCCGCCATCACCACCGCGAGCACCCGCTGCTATGCCACCCAGGCCTGCGCCACCATCACCACCGCTTCCGCCATTGGCGTTGCCCCAGTTGCTGGCGACGTTGCCGATGTCATGGATGCGGATGTCGGTGACTTCGCCACTCAAGCTGCTGGTGGCGATCGCGTTGGACGTGTTGAATGCGTCGGACGCATTCGAGGTGGCGGTGCCACCGTTATTGGCCGCTGCCGCGCCAAGGCCACTGGCCGCCGCGCGGCCGTCGTTGTTGCGGTTATCGCCCATCGACGAATTTGAGTCGTCGCGGAAATGCGTGCTGGAATTGTTGTCGTGATTGGTCGAGCTGTCGTTGCCGGCGTTCTGGATCGACGTCGAATGACGCTGGGCACTGGCGCCGGCACCGCCGGTGAGAGTGTCGTCGGCCATGGCCGGCAGGGTGAGACCGATGCCGACGACGATAGCCGTGGCGAGGAGAGTCTTGCGCATGATGAAACCTCCGGAGAATGTAGCGGATGCGAACCCCCTGTTCTCGACGGTCACCGATGCAAGGCAACCGCTGACGGAAGCAACAGGAGCAACAACCGTGCCCGGGCCCGGAGGAGGCCCGAATGGTTCTTATAAGTGCTTATTTTTCAATAAACTATGGATGCTCCCGACGTAGGGCGCGACGCATCCCCACCACGCCGTCATCATCGAACCGACTCACCTCTGTTACAGGTCGGGGGAATGCGGCTCACGCGTCCACGAGAATTTCACGTGCGCTGATTCGACTCGCACGCCAGCTGCGGCCCTTTGTGTGAAAGCACCTGCGAAGGGTGTATCAGATGTGTTACAGCACCAGGCCGTCGCGACCGAGCACGCGTTGCGCGCACCAGTCCACCAGCACCAGGCCCCATGCCTGCGGTAGCCGGGCAAGTGCAATGGACAACGCGGCATCGTCGGCCGATTCGCCAGGGAGCAATCCCAGCACCGGAACGTGATGCGCGGTGACGTAGCCATAAAGCGTGACATGTTGGTGCAGCGGGAAACTGAAACCTCCCTTCAGGCGTCCGGCCACGCCACGCTGGGCGAACAGGGTGGGCGCGACACCAGCAGATAGTTTCAGGGTCTTTTCCAGCAAGCGCAGTGGCTCGGGGCCTGCCAGCACTACGCCCCGCTGCAACCGCCGCGGGTGCGGTGTGATCCATCCACCGTCCACCTCGTTCATGCCCGCCGCAACACGCACGGCGGCAAGGTGCCGGCGGATCTCGGGGAGCCGGGTGGAGGGAAGCAGTTCGAACTGGGCCCACTCGTGCTCGTGCATCAGCACGTCGTTGTCCGAGGGCGGATGCGAAACGGGTTCGATGGGAAGCTCGTCCGCTGCGATGGTCGGCACTCGGCAAGCCGCGTTGGCGGCCTCGCCGATGCCACGCCGGGCGACGAAGGATGCCAGGAATCGTTTCATCGCCAAACGGTTACCCCCTGCCGGCACGTGCACGGCTGGGCAAATGCTAGCCCAATCGCCCAGTCTTCGTCTCGGCCGCCGGTCACACCTGATGGTGGTAATCTTGCAGGTCATGAAAACGATGCCGCTGGCTGCTGCGATGGCGTTGGCCCTGGCTGCCCTGCCGGCCCTGGCCGTGCATGGAAGGGACGCTCCGGGGCCATCGCCAGACGCGGCCACCGTGTCCCGGCTCATCGATGACACCACGAAGGATTCAAAGGCCCAGGCCCATGCTGTCGAAGTCCTGGTTGGCATGGGCAGGGCCGCGGTGCCGGCCCTCGTGCCGCACCTGGGTGACGGCCGGCCTCTGGCCGAGCGATCGATCATCCTGCCCAACCGGCCGGGCCATGTCCACGACCGTCAATTCGAGCCCTGGACGGTGCACGACGCGGTGATCGTATTGCTGCGCGAAGTCGCTCCCCAGGGACCTGCCATCGGCAGTCGTAACCTGCACACGGTGGATCCGGGCCAGCGTGCCCAGGTGAAGCGCACGTGGGTGAACTGGTGCATCGGGCAGTTCCCGACGCAGTCCGACGCCTGCCGCTCATGACCGTGGCGCCTTAACTGATTATTCCCACCTGTAACTGGAGTCCCGCATGCCCATCGCCCGCATCGAACTTGCCCGCGGCAAGTCCCCCGAACACGTCAAGGCCATTGGCCAGGCCGTCTACGACGCCATGCTCGCCATCGGCGTACCGCAGAACGACCGCTTCCAGGTGATCACCGAACATGATCCAGCCCACCTGGTATTCGACCGTACGTACCTGGGCATCGACCGGACGGATGATTTCATCCTGGTGCAGATCACCATGAACGAAGGACGCACGGTGGAGCTTAAGAAAAAGCTCTACCAGGGCATCGCCGACGGCATCCACACCTCGACCGGCGTGCGCAAGCAGGATGTGCTGATCAACCTGGTGGAAGTGAAGAAGGAAAACTGGTCCTTCGGCAACGGCGAGGCTCAATACGCCTAACAAGGGGCAAGGGGGGGCAAAGGCAGGAAAATCGTGGGCATGGGAATGAGGTGGCGGCCTGTCACCTTTTCCGCCCGGCAGCCACTTATGTCTTGCCATGACCATGATCGCGCCATCGAACCCAATCGCCACCGACGACGCCGACCTGGTTGCCCAGAGCATCGCCGGTAGCCACGCGGCCTTTGCCCGCATCGTCTCCCGGTACCAGTCGCTGGTGTGCTCCATCGGCTATAGCGCCACCGGGAATATCAGCCAGAGCGAAGACCTCGCCCAGGAAACTTTCCTGGCGGCGTGGCGGAGCCTGCGCGAACTGCGTGAACCCGAACGCCTTCGCGGATGGCTGTGCGGCATCGCGCGCAACGTGGCGCACGGCAGCCTGCGGCAGGCAGGCCGCGAACCTGCGCATGCGGCGTCGGCACTGGATGAAGCAGCCCAGGCCATCGACGCGGGCCCCTTGCCGGTGGACAGCGCGATCAGCGACGAAGAGCAGACCTTGTTATGGCGCGCCATCGGGGAGATCCCGCCGATTTATCGCGAGCCCCTGGTGCTGTATTACCGGGAGCATCAATCCGTCGAAGCGGTGGCTGAGGCGCTCGACATCAGCCTGGATACTGCCAGGCAGCGGTTGTCCCGCGGTCGCAAACTGCTGCATGGACACATCACGGGTTTTGTCGAAGGAGCGCTTGCCCGCAGCGTACCCAAGGCGGATTTCACCCGCGCGGTAATCGCAGCCCTACCGATCGGTCCCGCAGCCGCGGCGGCCGGGATGTCCACGACGGCGGCAAAGGCTGGCGCCATAGCCAAGTCCATGGGCATGGCATCGGCGTTGCAGTTGCTGGTCGGTCCCGTCGTCGGCACCGTGGGCGCTTACTTTGGCGTGCGTGCGAGCCTGGATGCGGCAGTGACGCCTCGTGAGCGCTCAAGGGTGTGGGGCCAGTTGCGCGTGATTGTCGCGGGCTTGCTGGTTTTCATCCCGTTGCTGCTGGCCTTTACGTTTGCCGGTGGTTTCTGGTTGCAGCACCCGATGTTGTTCGCACTATCTGGCATAGGTCTTCCGCTGCTGTTTGCCGTCTGGCTTTGCTTCGTCGTGTTGCGCTTTGGCCGGGAACTGCGCGTGCTTCGCGCTGCCGAACAACGGGCGCATCCGCAGAGCTTCCTGCCCGAGGCCGGCAAGGCCGCCGCCTTCGGTGAATACCGCAGCGCCTGGACATTGCTCGGGCTGCCGCTGGTGCATATCCAGTTTGGTACGCCGCCGGTCGATGGCGGTTGGGCTCGCGGCTGGATCGCAGCCGGTGACCGCGCCTTCGGCGTGCTGTTCGCTTTCGGTGCGGTGTCGGTAGGCGGCATCAGCGTGGGTGCCGTATCGGTGGGATTGGTATCGGTGGGCTCGGTGGCCGTGGGAGCGGTTGCCGCCGGCACGCTCGGCGTCGGGGTGCTCGGATTCGGCGCGATGGCCATCGGCAAGTTCGCCATGGGCGCTTACGCCGTGGGCTGGACCGCCGCCGCCGGCGCGATCGCCGTGGCCCACGACTATGCCTGGGGCGACCATGCTGTCGCCTGGCACGCCAATGATCTGCAGGCAGGCGCTTTCATGCTTCGACATCATGCACAGGCGGCTTTCAATGGACTGCTTGCATTGACGGCAGCGCTTGTCGTGCTGCCCTCACTGGCCTACGCCGCCCTGCTGCGGCGTCGCCGGCGCACTTCAAAACCACCCACGGGGAACTGACATGTCCGTTACTGGCAATACCGCGCCGCGTTTCACGGCGCCAGGGTACCTGCGCGCCTTCATTACGCTTCTGGTGGTGGCCCATCATGCGGTACTGGCCTATCACCCCTATGCGCCGGCGCCCACGGCGATGGATGCATCAAGCTGGTTGTGGACGGCCTTTCCCGTGGTCGACGCGCATCGCTTCGCTGGCGTGGATCTCTTTGTAGGCTTCAACGATGCCTTCTTCATGGCGTTGATGTTCCTGTTGTCGGGATTGTTTACCTGGCCTTCGTTGAGGCGGAAAGGGGCGGTACCGTATGTGCGAAGCCGCTTGCTGCGGCTGGGTGTGCCATTCCTCTGGGCCGCCGCGCTGGTGGCGCCGTTGGCGTACTACCCGGCCTACCTGCAAGGCGGCGGGGCGGGTGTGGCGGGGTTTATCCATGCATGGCTTGGGCTGGGAGCATGGCCGGCGGGACCTGCGTGGTTCCTTTGGGTGCTGCTGGCTTTCGATGCGATCGCGGCGCTGGTGTATCGCCTTGCTCCCAACAGTCCTGACGCCATCGGCCGGTGGTTGTCATCGCGTGCACCCCTGGCCTTCTTCGGTGTGTTCCTGGTGCCGGCATCGATCGCGTACCTTGCCCTGGCCCTGATGGTCGATCCGTTCCAATGGGCGCATGCCGGGCCGTTCTTCGTGCAGAGCTCGCGTGTGCTTCTGTATGCCTGCTATTTCGGCGTGGGAATCGTCCTGGGTGCCACTGGCGTAGCACATGGAATGCTCGCCGAAGGCGGCCGCCTGGCGCGGCGGTGGATCGGTTGGGCGGCAGTGACCCCCCTGGCATACATGGCGCTGGTAGTGACTTTTGTGACTGTGGTTTCAAACCCACATCCTTCGCGTGGGCTGGTGGTCTTTACCGACGTGGCTTTCGTGGTTTCAGGTTTGGTCTCATCGTTCGCGGCACTGGCCATCTTCCTGCGCTTTGCCACGCGGCCGGTTCCGGTATTGGATGCGCTCAGCCGCGACGCGTTCGGCATCTATCTGCTGCACTATCCGTTCGTCACATGGTTGCAGTTTGCCTTGCTCGGGCTGGCATGGCCGGGCGCGGTGAAGGCCGTGCTGGTATTTGTCGGGGCGGTACTGCTTAGCTGGGGCGCCGTGGCTGGGTACCGACGCGTGCAGGCAGCACGCGTCGGCCAGGTGTCGTACGGCTAGACGCCCATGAAAATTGCCTTGTCAGCTCCTGAAGAATGCAAGCAGGTCGGCGTTTATGAGCTCCGCGTGTGTCGTGGGCATGCCGTGGGGCAGCCCTGGATATGACTTGAGCTTCCCGTGTTTCAAGAGTTTTACCGATCTTGCTCCCGTCGTGGGGAAGGGACAGATCTGGTCGTCCTCTCCGTGCATGACCAATACAGGGACATCGATGATCTTAAGGTCGTCATGGAAGTCCGTTTCCGAAAGAACCCTCACGCACTCATACTGGGCCTTGATACTGCCCATCATGCCCTGGCGCCACCAGTTCTCCCTGATGCCTTCCGAGACCACGGCGCCTGGACGATTGAACCCGTAAAACGGCATGGTGATGTCTTTGTAAAACTGTGAGCGGTGGTTGGCGGTGCCGTCGCGAATACCGTCGACGACCGATTTCGGCACGCCGTCGGGATTTTTCTCGGTCTGCATAAATAATGGCGGGATGGCACTGATCAGGACCGCCTTCGCCACGCGGCCCTTGCCATGCCGGGCAACGTAGCGCGTCACCTCGCCGCCGCCCGTCGAATGACCGATGTGGATGGCGTCTTTCAGGTCAAGGGCGGCGACAATTTCCGCAACGTCGGCGGCATAGGTGTCCATATCGTGGCCGATGTCGGTCTGGGTCGAGCGCCCGTGTCCACGGCGGTCGTGGGCGATGACTCGATAGCCCTTATCCAGGAAGAACATCATCTGCGCATCCCAGTCGTCCGCGCTCAGCGGCCAACCGTGGTGGAAGAACAGCGGTTGTCCCGTTCCCCAGTCCTTGAAGAAGATCTCAGTGCCATCCCGGGTGGTCAGATAGGAGCTGCCCTTGCCTGTGGTCTTTGCTCGCTGCTCGGTCATGTCGTTCCCTTAGGTTGAGTTGGTGAGGCCGGAACGGCCCGCCAGGCACGGCGGAGAGCGGCGTGGCCGCGGCCTTGTTCCGCCGTCAGTGCGGCCGGCGCTGAGGTAGACTCAAGCTGACCGGTCTGACGAGACTAGCGACAGCGCTAGCTCCGTCACAACGCACGAATCGGACAAAAACCATGGCGAAATCGGCGTCAGATTCGTTGCCCCACATCGAGGTGGGCCTGGTTTGCGACACCGGTACCTCGTTCGCAGGAATCCACGGTCTCACCGATCTCTTTACCTATGCCAGCGAGCTCGCGGCGAAGCGGCAGAGCAGCCGGGCACGGGCACCGGTCCGCATTACCCATTGGCGATTGAACGATGGCGATACCGACGTGCTGTGTACCAGCGACAGTTCGCCCGGTTCGCCGCACAAACCCGCGGTACTGATCATTCCGGGTAACGCCCGCGCCACCCAGCAGGCATTGGGTGCCAGCCCGCTCATCCCATGGCTGCGCCGGCATCACGCCGATGGTGTGGTTATTGCTGCAGTTTGCGGTGGTGTCTTCTTACTGGCCGAGACCGGTCTTCTTGCCGGAAGGCAAGCGACGACACACTGGGCGTTCGCCGATGACTTTAGCGTCCGCTTTCCCGATGTCCTCATGGAAAGCGATCATATGGTGATCGACTACGGCGATATTGTTACTGCCGGTGGGGTGCTGGCGTGGGCGGATCTGGGTCTCCGGCTTACCGAAAGATTTCTTGGCCCGACGATCATGCTTGAGACAGCACGCTACATGCTTGTTGATCCGCCAGGTCGTGAGCAGAGGTACTACAGCGAATTTGATCCCAGAACGAAGCATGGCGATACGGCCATCCTTAAGGCGCAGCAATGGCTTTGGGCCAGGCGCGAATGTCCTGTTAGCGTCTCGGATATTGCCAGATACGCTTGCCTGGAACCAAGGACGTTCCTGCGTCGTTTCGTCAGGGCCACGGGTATGAAGCCCAGTGAATACCAGCAGCGGCTCAGGATCACGCGGGCCCGGGAGATGCTGGAATTCTCGCAAAGGCGGATTGATGAAATTGCATCAACCATCGGCTACGACGATCCCGGGCGTTTTCGGCGTGTGTTCCGCAAGTTCATCGGCCTGACGCCTTCCGATTACCGCAGGCGCTTCTCAAGGTTCGGGCGAAACGAATCCTTTCCTTTTGAGGGGATCGCCAGTTCGTGAGGCATGACTAGAACAGGTCACCCTGCGGCGATGCCACTCGCGGTGGCATGAACTGGGAGGTATCCAGTTCCTGCGTCCACGCCCTGGCCAGGCCGTGCTTACGCGCCGCTACCTCAAAACGCTTTCGCAGCAGCTGGGCGAATACGCCTTGCCCACGCATGCGGGTGCGGAAATTCGAGTCGTAATCCTTGCCGTCGTTCATCTGCTGGATCAGGCTCATGACGTGGGCGGCGCGGTCGGGGACATGCACGGTCAGCCATTCGCGGAACAGGACCTTCAACTCGTGTGGCAGGCGAACCACCGTGTAATTGGCGCTGGTGGCCCCGGCGTCAGCGGCTTGTTCCAGGATGGCTTCCATGTCGCGTTCGTTGAGGGCAGGGATGATGGGTGCTACCAGTACGCCGGTGGGAATGCCGGCTTGCCTGAGCGTGCGGATGGCTTCGATCCGGCGGTGCGGTGCGCTGGCGCGTGGTTCCAGACGCGCTGCCAGCCTGTTGTCCAGGGAGTTTACCGACACGAATACATGCACCAGGTTCTGTCGTGCCATCGGCGCCAGGATGTCGATATCGCGTTCCACCAGGGCGTTCTTGGTGACGATCGTGCACGGGTGATGGCATTCGGCCAGTAGCTCAAGCGCCGCGCGTGTGAGCCGCCAACGCTTTTCAATGGGCTGGTATACATCGGTGTTGCTGCCGATGTTGATCGGCGAACAAACATAGGATCGCTTCGATAATTCCGTCCGCAGGGAATCGGCAAGGTTGGTTTTGGCGTATAGCTTCGTTTCGAAGTCCAGGCCAGGCGACAGGTTGAGGTAGGCGTGAGAGGGGCGTGCATAACAATAGATGCAGCCGTGCTCGCAGCCGCGGTAGGGATTGATTGCCTGGTCGAATCCAACATCGGGGGAATCGTTGTGGCTGATGACGCTACGGGCGCGCTCTTCGCGTACTTCGGTGGCAGGGCGCGGGACCTCTTCGATGTCGCGCATCCAGCCGTCGTCCTCGGCCTGGTGGCGCGTATGTTCGAAGCGTCCTTCCGGATTGGAGGCGGCGCCGCGTCCTTTATGGACATGTGTGGTCGGCAAGGGCTCGGGCATGCCTTTTATCCTAGACGGCGCATGTCTCAGTACATGCGACACGAAGCCTTGCCTCCGCCGGCCGGGGCATTGGCTGTGCGGACAAGGCACGGGGTGGATGACGCCTCGGACCCAACCTGCTATAAGTGATTTGTAGTATAAATAGGAAAATAGCGAATGGTGAGACCCATAGTCGTGCGCAGCCTGCACAACCAGGTGATCCAGGAGCTTGGGAAAATGATCGTCAGCGGCGAACTCGAGCCGGGCAAAAGCCTCCCCCGGGAGGAATTGCTGGCCGAAAGCATGAGCGTCAGCCGCACCGCGCTGCGCGAGGCGATGAAGGTGCTCTCGGCCAAGGGCCTGATCGAGTCACGCCAGAAAACGGGCACCCGCGTGCGCCAGGCGATCCACTGGAACCAGCTCGATGCCGATGTGCTGGCCTGGCGTTGTGCCTCGATGCCCACGGATACCTTCATCGAGGAATTGGTGGAGATGCGCGAGATCATCGAGCCGGCAGCGGCGGCGGCGGCTGCACGCCGGCACACGCCCGAACAGCTGACCGCGATCAAGGACGCCTACGACGCCATGGCCGCCGCCGAAGACCTCGATGCCTGGGCAGTCGCGGACCTGGCCTTCCACGACAGGATGTTGCGGGCCACCAACAACGGATTGCTGACGTCGCTGTTTTCGGTGATCGAGACCGCGTTGGGCACGTATTTCGTGATGTCGGCGCGCAACTCGGCCAATTTCAAGCTGGCCTTGCCGCAACATTTCAAGGTGTATGAGGCGATCCGCCGGCGCCAGCCGGAAGTCGCGCGCCAGGGGATGCTGAAGCTGGTGGACGATTCGCGAAGCAATGTCCACCACCAGCCTGGCAAGGCCAACAAGCCCCAACGGTGAAAAGACAGCCGCCTCCGGGGCGGCCGTCTTGTGTCTATGGTCGGACGCGGTCGAATACCACGGCGGCGGCATCCAGGTCGCCACGCAAGCCCAGGTCGATGCCGTGATGCATCCAGTACGCACCACTGGCGACAGCCGGTGTATCCGCGGCGGCCTTGCCGTGGATCAACCGGTAGCGATAGCGCGCCGCGCTGTCCAGGCCTTGCAGGTGGATCGTGGGATAGGCCTGTGCTTCCTGGCCCTGCCGGAGAAAGGCAAACAGCACGGCCTGGTTGCCGTCCGCCGCCACCGACTCGGTCGCCGAGTACGGAGCGCGCTCCTGCGGTGACAACAGGCGATACAACCGTCCCAGTTGAACCGTGGCACGGATGCCCTTGTAGGCCTCGATATAACTACGCGCGGTAGCGTCCTCGGCGGGCGTCCATTCCATGATGTTGGCGCCAATGCCTAAGCCACCCTGCATGGACGAGAGGAAGCGGAAGTCCAGCGAGCTGCTGCGTTTGTTGACCCAGTTCGGTGAACCGGTCACCCACGACATCATCACGGCGGGAGCGTAGGCGTATGAAAAGCCATCCTGGATCGAGAGACGGTCCGACGGGTCGGTATTGTCCGAGGGCCACACTTCGTCGGTCAGGCCCATGATGCCGAGGTCCACGCGGGCGCCGCCGCCCGAGCACGACTCTATTTCCACGCCTGGATGACGCGCGCGCAAGCGGCGCATGATGTCGTAGAGATGCTGCACATAGGTCACATAAACCTTTTGCTGATCTTCCGGTGCCAGCTGTGGCCAGCCCGGTTCCGACCAGTTGCGGTTGTAGTCCCATTTCAGGAACTGGATGTCGTTTTCCTTGAGCAGCTTGTCCAGTGCATTGAACACGTAGTCGCGCACGTCATCGCGCGCCAGGTTCAGCACCAGCTGGTGGCGACCCTCGCTACGCTGTCGTCCGGTGAAGTTGAGCACCCAATCGGGATGCTGGCGATACAGGTCGCTATCGGGGTTGACCATCTCCGGCTCGACCCAAAGCCCGAAACTCATGCCCAGCCCATGCACCTTGTCGATCAAGGGCTTCAGGCCGTTCGGGAATTTTTCGCGGTTGACCACCCAGTCACCGAGCCCGGCATGGTCACTGTTGCGTGCGCCGAACCAGCCGTCGTCGACGACGAACCGCTCCACACCAAGCTTCGCTGCTTTTTCAGCCAGGCGTTGCTGGTCCTGATCGTTGACCTTGAATTCGGTGGCTTCCCACGAGTTGTAGAGCACCGGCCGCAGCTTCGGCTTGGGCGCGGCCGGAAGGATGCGCGTCAGTTCGAAGCGGTGCATCAGGCGCGAGGCTTCGCCAATGCCGTCGTCGGTGTAGCCGGCATAAAACACCGGCGTATCCAGGCTTTGCCCGGGTTCCAGGCGATAGGAAAAATCGAACGGGTTGAAGCCGCCGGTGACACGCACCTGGCTCAAGATGTCCTGGTCGATGTGGATGCTCCACGAGCCGCTCCACGCCAGCGCGCCAAACCACACGTGGCCGTGCGATTCGTTCCAGTCGCCGCCGCGTTCGATGGCGAACCAGGGATTGTTCTCGTCGCCGGTGGAACCGCGCCGGCTTTCAAGGTCGGTGGCGCCCGGGGTCAAAGCTCGCGTTCGCACATGCCATTCGCTTGCCCAGGTCCCCGTGAGATAGCGCAGCGAATAATCCGTGGCAGGCGGCAAGTTCCAGCTCGCCGCCGCAACGCGGTCGAGGGTAACGGTCTGTTTCGCGTGGTTCTCGATCCGGGCCGAACGGCCGATGATGCCGGTGGCGGGATCCACGGTGTAGTTGAGCACCACGGTGACGTCGGCATGGAGGTCGCGCAGGGTGACCTGCAGGTTGCCGTTGTTAATCTTATAGCTGTCGTAGCGCAGCAGGAGATCGCGGTTGCCATCGGCAAAGTGCACTTTCAGATCGGGCATCACGGTGATCGGGCCGCCCCAGCCGGCGTACTCCTGCGGCGTGTTGCTGCCGATGGCATCGAACGACGACCGCGACGCCGGCGGCGTGGCCGGGCCGAGCGGATCGTCCGGCGCGAGCCGTGATCCCCAATAGAGCGTCTGCAGCACGCCATCGTGGTCGACGCCGAAGGCATAGGTGACCTTGCCGGCGTCGATGCGGAATATCCGCTGCGCGGCATCGTAATGTATCGGCGTGTCCGGCCGTGACGGCGCTGCTGAGACACTGCTACCCAGCCACGCGCCCAGCGCAAGAACGGCGGCGGCCATGGTCGTCTTTGCTCGATTCACTTAAGTCACCCTGATCGCTTGATTGCTGCTTACGATCATATAATACTATTTATTGGTAAATCACACGCCGCGATGCAACACCACCCGCAGGAGATCGAATCGATGCAGGAACACGTCGAAGGTGCTGAACCCGTGGTGGCCAGCCCACTTTACCTGTGGTTGATCTGCCTGGTCGCGGCGCTCGGCGGACTGCTCTTTGGTTACGACTGGGTGGTGATCGGCGGCGCGAAGCTGTTTTACGAAGCCTATTTCTCCGTGCACGACCCGGCCATGTCCGGCTGGCTGATGAGTTCGGCCCTGGTGGGATGCATCGGCGGCGCCGTGGTCGCCGGCTTCCTGGCCGACCGCTTCGGCCGCCGTCCGGCGCTGGTACTGGCCGCCGTGCTGTTCGTCGTTTGCGCGGTCGGCACGGCGTTGGCGAACGACGTGACCGTGTTCGCCATCTTCCGCATCGTCGGCGGCATCGGCATCGGCCTCGCGTCAGGACTTTCGCCGCTCTACATCGCCGAGGTAAGCCCCGCGCGCAACCGTGGCCTGTTCGTCTCGATCAACCAGCTCACCATCGTCATCGGCGTGCTTCTGGCGCAGCTGGTCAATATGTGGATCGCGCGGCCGGTGCCGCCCGGGCTCGACGCGCAGGCGCTGCTGCAAAGCTGGAACGTGCAGGACGGTTGGCGCTGGATGTTCGCCAGCGAAGGCGTGCCCGCGGTGCTATTCCTCGTGCTCGCTCTTATTATTCCCGAATCCCCGCGTTGGTTGAGCAAGGTTGGCCGCGACGCCGATGCCGGACGTGTGCTTGAGCGCATTGGCGGCATTGCTTACGCACAGGACATCCTTGCGGCCATTCGTGGCAACCGCACCGCAGAGGATCGAGAAAACGCGCCGATGAGCGCCCTGCTGGCAAAGAAGGTACGGCCGGTGGTGATCATCGGCATCGTGCTGGCGGTATTCCAGCAGTGGTGCGGTATCAACGTGATCTTCAATTACGCCCAGGACATCTTTGCCTCCGCGGGCTTCGACATCAACGACACCTTGAAGTCGATCGTGGCCACCGGCTCGGTCAACCTGGTCTTCACGCTGCTCGCGCTGCGCCTGGTGGACAGCTGGGGCCGGCGCAAGCTCATGCTGCTCGGCGCCGGCGCGCTGACACTTATCTACCTGCTGATCGGCTGCGCGTATGCGATGCACATCCTTGGCATGCCGGTGCTGATCCTGGTGCTTGCGGCCATCGCGGTGTACGCAACCACGCTGGCGCCGGTGACCTGGGTGCTTCTTTCGGAGATATTCCCGGAACACATCCGCGCCCAGGCCGTGGCGCTGGGTGTGTTCGCGCTGTGGATCGCGTGCTTCGTGCTTACCTACACCTTCCCCTGGCTCAACACGCATCTTGGGCCGGCAGGGAGTTTCTGGTTCTACGGCGCGATCTGTGCGGTGGGCTTCGTCTTTATATGGCGGCGTGTGCCCGAGACCTCGGGTGTGTCGCTGGAAGAACTCGAAGTGCGGCTCGCCGCGCCGCGCAAGTAAACGCGACACGCCCGGTAGCCGCGGTCAGTCGTGATAGATCTGGCTACGGCCGCCATCGATCAGCAGATCCGTTGCATTGATGAAGCGCGCCTCGTCGCTGGCCAGGAACAGTGCCGCGTAGGCGACCTCGGAAGGCTCGCCGATGCGCTTGCCTGGCAGAAGATCCGCCTGGCGTTGGCGCTCGGCCGCGGGATCGGGGCAGGAGGCCAGCCAGCGCTCGGCGGCCGGCGTCATGATCAGGCCCGGCGAAATGGAGTTCACGCGGATACCGCGGCTGGCGTATTCGATGCCCAGCGAACGGGTGAGCCCGATCAGGCCGTGCTTGGCCACGGGGTAGGGGAAACTGCCGGGGATGATTTTGTGCCCGTGCACCGAGGCGATGTTGACGACATGCCCGTAGCCGGCGGCGAGCATCGATGGCAACGCCGCGCTGATGCAGTGCCAGACACCGCGCAGGTTCACGTCCAGGCATCGATCCCAGTCGGCGGCCTGCAGGGTTAGTGGGTCGCGGAACACGTTCACACCCGCGCAGTTGATCAGGATATCGATACGGCCCAGCGCGTCGATAGCTTGCGCGAAGCAGTCCTGGATACGCGCCGCATCGGTTACGTCCGCGTGCAACGGCACGCAGCGACGGCCGGCGTCGGCTTCGAGCTTGAGGGCAAACTGGTCGACTGCGTCAGCGTCCATGTCGAGCAGCGCAAGGTCCGCGCCTTCGCGCGCGAAGAGTTCCGCGATGGCGCCGCCAATACCGCTGCCCGCGCCGGTGATCAACGCTTTCTTGCCTTCGAGCCTTAAGGTCATGCTGGGCTGTCCTGATTGGGGCTGGTACCTGGTGCAAGCGTATCGTCGGTTACGCGAAAGACGAAGCGGCGCGCCAGGCTCGCCCCCGGCGCCAGCATGGTCATGCCGTTGGCGACGGGGCCCCCCGGAAGGTGCACGGCATTGATCGCATGATCCACCGGTTCGAAGCAGAAGAAGTTGTCGCTTGCCGGCGTGTACATCACGAAGGCGTCGACGTCGGTTTCCACGTGCAGGCGCAGGCCGAGATCGGTCCAGGCAATGGTGGCGTCGCCTGTCCACGAGCAGAAGCCGTGGTTCACGCCGTCACCTGGCACCGGCTGGCTTTCGCGGAAATCCCATGCCGGCAGGACATCGACGAGACACTCAGGCAAGGGTGACTGGCCATTGTTGACCCAGACTTTCGATGCCGGTGCGTGCAGCGCGACCTTGCCATGACGTGGGAAGAAAGGGTGCAGGCCGAGCCCGAAGGGCATGGTTGCCGCACTGGTGTTGGTTACTTCCAGGCCGATGTGCAGGGCGTCGTCGCGCAAGGTGTAACGCAGGTTTGCCCGGTACGACCAGCCGTCCGGCATGGTGTCATTCAATGACAGCAGCACGTCGTGCTCGCCCAGCCGTTGCGGCTGCCAGGCACGCTGCCAGCCGCTGCCGTGGATCGGGAAGGGTTCGTCGTGCCGGTTGGCCGACAGGGCGATGCGCCGGCCGTTGACGACGAAGCCGCCTTCAGCGATGCGGTTGCTCCATGGCACCAGCGGATAGCAGGCGAGTTGGTTCGGATCCAGCCCGCCGCCGGGTACCGTGACGGTGAGATCGCCCGTGCGCATCAGGGCCACGGGCTCCTCGCGGCCATGCCATGTGAAGCGGGAAAGTCCACCGCCTACGTCGGGCAGGATTTCGATGCCGAGGCGGGGGTTGTTCAGGCGTAACACGTCCATCGTTCCAGGATTTCCTGTCTGCAGTCCTTCTGGCTCGCGCCGTGAGGCGGACGGTCCTTGGGCCATGCCGTCATGTGAATTGTAGTATTAAATACACCAAAACTCACTGAGTTCAACCCGCTGAAACGCAGGTACACAAGCGTCCACTTTTTCAGGCCGGCCCCTGATTCTGGCCGAAAATGCCTAGGAACAAATCCTATGGACGACCCGGGCGTGAACAGTCGACTGTCGCGCAGTCGCATTTTCTTGCGACCGGGAATAGCCGACATGTCCAGGGGAAAAACCTATGCGCAGGGAAGTGCTCGTTGCCAGCGTGGCAATGGTTGTGGCTGTGTGTTTGGTTGGCAGGGCTTTCGCCGACGTTACCCCGGAAGACGAATACAAGAAAAAGATTCGCGTCTCCGAGGAAATCTCGCCGCTCGGCGAACACCCGTTCGGCGAACGCATCACAAGTTCATCGATCCAGATGGACGGTGTCCGATTTGCGCCGTATATGGTGGTCGGTTCCCAGTAGGCGCGGTCATCGATGTGGCAACGCAGCACTTTGTTGAGGATAAAGCGTGGGGTGATGTAGATCTTGGTGATGCTGCCGTAGCAGGTCTCGTTTCGGCAGCAATACCCGGGCTGGGTAATGTCGCCAAGGCTGGTATCAGGGAGGAAAAGCTGTCGTCCCAGCTGCAAAAGCAATCGCGAAGATTGCTGCCAAGTCCGCTAACACTGCCAATAGGGCGGCAAAGAATGCGGCAACTATCGCTAGAAACGTTGACAAGATTGAAGGGGCTGCTGCAGATCTTGGGAAAGCTGCGGTCGTGGCTGGTACCCACCAGCTGGTGAAAGCGGAAGTGCAATCGATAACACCTGAGGTCACAACCACGGAAGTGCGTGACGCAGTTAAATCGCCACCACCGCCCCCATCGCCTCGAGATAATGGCCTTCAATAGCATCAAGGCAAAGATGATATGAGGAAGTTGATTGCGTTTCTAATCTATCTGGCTGGGGTTGTTTTGTTTAGCTGGAATTACTACAAGATCAAGGGGGCGCTGGACGTCTTTTCATTCTTAGGTGTTGCCGTGTTTTATCTTGTTGGTGTATCTAGATTTGCGACTTTCGTGTCACACAAAATTGATTCGGAAAATCTTCCAACTGACTAGCCTGTCACCCATGATCGCGCATAAGCACAAGGCCCGCATTGCGGGCCCTGTTGTTTGGAACAAAAAGGGGCGGGTAATTAATCTGATCCCTTAATGCACAAGGACCGAGCTGCGTGCCCTGTTGGTCGTAGACGCAAAGAACGCCCGTTCCTGTATGTTCATCGGGCTAGGATCTCCTGTCTATTATCCTGATGGCTTCACACCTATGAGGCAACGCCTTCGTGTCATGCCGTTGGTTAAATTGTAGTATTAATATACTAAAAACTGGTCAGGGTTCCGACTAGCCGAACTGCAGCGTCCGAGCGCGCGGTTCTTGATTGGTGTCTCTGATTCTGGCGGGAAATGCCTAGGAACAAATCCTATGGACGGCAAGGGCGCGGATGGCAGAATGTCGCGCAGTCGCATTTTATTGCGGCAAGAAATAACCGACACATCCTGGGAAAAAACCTATGCGCAGGGAAGGGCTCATTGCCAGCTTGGCGGTGGTTATGGCGGTGTGCGCGGTAGGCAAGGCGTTCGCCGACGTTACCCCGGAAGACGAGTACAAGAAGATTCGCGTCTCCGAGGAAATATCGCCTCTGGGCGAGCATCCATTTGGGGAGACCGTCAGCCTCTACGACGGCGGACTCTCGTTTCGTCAGGTCGACGTGCAAAGCGCCGGTAGCGGTCCTGAGATAGAGGTCGCCCAGGTACAGGCGGTTTGGCAGGAAAATCAAAAAGAAATCATCGATACCATGGGTGAGAAATGAGTAGGAAAAGACTTTTCTTTCTCGTCCTTTCTGTGGTGGCAATGACTTTGACGTTTGTTATGTTCAAGCTCAGATATGGCTGGTACATTGGCGACAATCAAGCAATTTTTCTTAATTCAGGTTTTGCGACCGGTGGAGCTCTAATTATTTTTCTATGGTTCGTCTTTCCATCGAGAGTGGCGACTGCCGCTCTTGGAGCGGCTATTTTTTTGTTTCCCCCGTTGCTAAGGCCCGATTTTTTTGTACCTCTAGACGTGGCTTTTGGCCTGTATGCCTCGATCCCTTTAAGCCTATTAGTAATCGCGGCGCATTTGCGCTTGCGCGATGGAAGGTAGAGACGCGAAGTCGTCGCGCAGCCATCGGCCTCGACTCCTTCGCTCGAAAAACGTGTGCGGGTTGCCCGGAGAACGGTATGACGGGGTCATGTCAGTTGTTGGGGACATCGGCCGCCAGTGGACGAACGTACTTCACCAGCGACATCAGCGTCTTGCCGGGCTCTTCTACCGCCACCTCGTGGGCCGAGTTCTCGAACCATACCAGTCGCTTTGACGGAGCCTGCACCTTCTCGAACCAGGCCGCTGCCAGACTGGATGAGACATTGTGATCGTGCCTTCCGAGGAACAGCACCAGCGGGCAGTCCAGTTTCTGGACGCGACTAAGATCGAGCGTCAGTACTTTGTCGAGGAGTTTGTTGAGCGAGTACTCGCTGGCTTCGCCAATCTTCGCCACGTCGGCATCGGTGTACTCCGGCGATAGAGCCATGGCCGCGCCTTCCGCCTGTCCGCCTGTCCTTCCGTAGACCATGCCGCCGAATTGATTCAGCCATTTTCTCTGGACCATCAGACTGGCGAGGGTGATTGGCTTCGGACCCGAGCCATAGGGCGCGATCGAATTGAGTTCCGCGATGGCTTGGGTGTTGGATGTTTTCTTTGCCTCGTCCATGGCAAATTGCCAGCCGTCGCGTTCGCTCTGCGGCATGTTGGTCATCTGGCCGACGCCGATGTATGCGTAAAGCCAGTCCGGATGGCGCTTGGCGACCTCAAGGCCCAGGTAAGAGCCCCACGAGTGACCCAGCAGGAAGATCTTGTCCCGGCCGAATTCCTTGCGCAGCCAGCTCACCATCTCCTCGGTATCAGCGATCATCCGCTCCGGCGTCATGGTGGGGGCGACGGCGGCAGGGTCGTTGGCTACGTAGGTGCTACCAGCGCCGCGCTGATCCCATTGCACGACGGTGAAGTATTCCTCCCAGCCGCGCTGGAAGTACCAACTGGTGGGCATCGATACCCAGCCGGGGCCGCCGTGAACCATCAAAAGAATGGGATTGCGCTTGTCGGTGCCGCGAATGCTCACCCACTGGTCGATGCCGCCGATGCGGACCTTTTCGTGCCGTTCGATGCCTTGGGGCGTAACGATATGGCGGAGGTCCGCAATGATCTGTACGGCCTCGGCGCGGTTCTTTGGCGACGGCGCATCATCGGCGCGTGCGGTAGTCGTGCCGATGCAAAAGCAGATCGACGCCATGGTCAGAAGCAATGCGAAGCGCATGGATACCCTCCCGTCTGCGGGCCAGTGGCCGGCATGCGCATGCATACTAAGCAGGGCGGAACACGTTCGACAATGAACTTACGGCATAGGGTGCGAACGGCCACGTATGCAACTTTGTTCCCGCCACGAGAATGGTGGCGGACAGCCAGAATCAGAAACCGTCCAATGAGCGGCCGGGCTTGCGCCCGCCTGGCTGCCCGCCAGAAGGCGGATGGCCTCGACCACCGCAGGAGTTACCTGCGGTGGTCGATCATTGGATCGGGTTCTGATACCCGATATCGCCGGCTCACCGGCGACGCGTAGATCTTCGCTTAAGCGACGAGGCAATGCTATGCGAACTGTCTCAAAGTTGCCGAGCAATTTTCAATCGAAGAAAGCTCATCTATCAAAGATGGCGCATCCATGCGCCCGGGGAGCTTTCTAGAACCCAATCCACATCCGTCCAACCACGATGGTTGGCTTGTTGTTGTCGTTGATGTTGCCGGGACGGTCGAGCTTCGTCACCTTGGTGTAGTCGATCGAGAAGCGCAGGTATTTGTTGACGTACCAGTTCAGGGCGGCCGTGGCATTGGTTTCCTTGCCGCCGATGATGTCGTGCGAAATGAGATTCTGCGTGTCGTAGCGCAGGCCTACCTGCCAGGCGCCGTATTCGCCTTTCGGCTTGATCGTGCCGTAGGAACCGTTCTCGTATGCCTTTGCGCGCGAGTCGTCGGTAAGGAAGTAGCTGGCCTGGGCGTACCACCCGTTGAAGCTGAGGTCGGGCCCGACACTGCGCTTGATTTTCATCGTGTCGTACTGCGCTTGCATCGCCAGCGGGCCATACACGCCGGCGACTTCGCCGCCGAGCTTTTGTTCCTTGGTCACGTCCAGGATGTCGTCGGTGTCAATGAGCGACGATGCGAAGTGGGCGCTAGGCTTGGTCGCGAAATCCACCTCTTCGGTGTGGCCAGGATGGCGGTATTCTGCGTTGATGCCGACGTGGAACAAGCGATCGTCAGTGTGGATGGGTACAAGAGTGGCGCGTGCTGCACCGCCTACGCCGGCGTCATCGTTCTTGTCGGTGTCACGCGGATAACCGCTGCCGAACAGACCGACACCAATCGTGTACTCGCTATGCTCACCGAAGCTCGAGTGGCGCATGTAGCCCAGTCCGAAGCGCTTGGGTGGGTCAATGCTGTCGTTGAGCATCGAACGTTCATTGAATTCCAGTGCCTTGTTGGTGGTCTGGTATTCAAGCGAGAAGAATTCCTTGAAGTAACCGACGGTAAGCTCGGTGTCCTTGAACCCGGTGTAGGTAAGGTAGGCATTCTTGATTTCGTCGGGGGAGGCTGAGAAGTCGTAGCTCACCATGTACGACCAGTCTTTATAGATGGTGCCGGACAGGTCGAAGCGCGTGCGGCGCATTTCCTGCGCGTTGCCGATCTTGGTCTTGTCACTGTCACCGAAACCGTAGTCGGCCTGGATGCGGCCGCCGATCTTCATGGTGAAATTCTCGTCCTTCGACTTGAACGGGTTGATGCCGCTCTTTTGCGCAGGTGCGGCCGTGGTGTCGCTGGCCGATGCCTGGGGCGCGGCCTGCACCGTGGCTACGGCCGCGGCCTGGCGCTGTTGCTCCTGGGCCACGAGGGCGTCGTACTGCACCTTGGTGATGACACCGTTCTTGAACAGCGTATCGAGCAGCATCAGGTTGCCGCTGTTGGCCGCCGGCGCGGATTGCGAGAACGCAGGTGTCGCCAGGCCCAGGGCAATGGCAAGCCCCAGGACCACGCGCGGCAGCTGTACTTTGATTGACGACTGATACATGACTCTCCTCCCCATCGAGTGTTGTATTTCAAGGGAAGAGGCCATGAACTGCCATTCCCCACGTTTTTAAGGCAAAAGCGTCCCCACCCTGCCTATCCCCTGGCCGGTTGGTGCCCATGCAGGCGGTACTTGAATTGAAGTAAAACGCCGGCAGGCCTGCCTCGACTTACCGGCGATGCCAAGTCCTCTCTAGTCGCGTTGGGCCACGGTGAGCTGCTGAACGAAAGCGTTGACGTCCGCTTCCTTGTCCAGGTTCCACATGGCGTGCAGCACCGGTGCCAGGACAGCGGGATCAAGCACCCCGATGGCGGCGTCGGAGAATTTCTTCGACAGTTCATCGTCGGTCAGCGGTACGGCAGGCGTGCCGCGATTGCGCGCCACGTCGAAACGCAGCGTTTTGCCCGTGCGCGTCTGGATGGTGAGTTCGCAGCCGCGCCGGTCCATGTCCTTGTCGCCAACCAGGGTGACAAGGTCGCGCAGGCGCTTTATCACCGGGTCGTCGATCACCGCCTGGTCGAAATCGGCCAGCGTGAGTTTGCCGTGCACCAGCGGCACGGCAATGCCGTGCGGCGTGCTGAAGCGCGCCGCCTGGCCGTCGGCCGGCTGCATCACCGCGGTGACCGCCGCGGTGAACGGGTGCACGCGCACCACGATGCCCTCGATCTCGGATGCACGGAGGCCCGATTCAGCGGCATACGTGGCCGCCTCGATCGGCGCGTGGGTGAGGGATGCCGTGGGGTAGAGCTTGTTCCCGTTTTCGAGAATTTCCCAGGTGTGGCCGAGGCCTTCCACCAGCAGCCCGGGCGCCGGGTCCTTGCTTACCGCCGCCAGGAGACCACGTTGTCCTTCGATGGCCGTATCGATCGAGGTGAAGCCGGCCTCGGCCAGCAGGCCCGATAGCACGCCATCCATCGCTGCCTTGCCCGGGTGGATGGCCTTGGTATCGCTGCCGTACACCTCGCGGATGCCGGCACCCTGCGTAGCGGCGGTACCCAGCGCGTTGGTCGCGGCGTCGGGCGACAGTTTCAGTGCGTTGGCCACGGCGGCGGCCGCGGCGACATGGCCGCAGACACCGGTGACGTGCCACGCACTCTGGTAATGCGATGAACCTGCCGCGCGGGCGACCCGCGCGCCGGTCTCGAAGCCCGCCACGTAGGCGGTGAGCACATCCTTGCCGCTGAGCTTGCGCAACTGGCCGATGGCCAGGATTGCACCCCACAGGCAGGAGCTCATGTGGATGGTGGTCTCCACCGGGTTGTAGCAATCGTCGAAATCGAGCAGGTGCGAGGCATAGGCGTTGGCGAGCGCTGCGAACACCGCGTTGGTGGTGATGTTGGTGCCGATCACATTGGCCGGACCATCGGGGCCTGCGGCAGCCACAACCTTGCGTACTTTCTTGGCGGCGGGTTCATCCACGGCGCCAATGGTGGCCGCCGTCCAGTCCACCAGCGCACGCCGCGCGTAATGCGCGACTTCCGCGGGCAGGTCAGAATATTCAAGCGACGAGGAAAAAAGACCGAGCTCGCGCGTCTTGCTCATCGGGGCACGACCTTGCGTCATTTGTTGTTGCTCTTGAGGAGGTTGACCATCGGTGCCATGGATGCAGTGAAGTCGTCGATGCGCTTGTCCAGATCCGGCCCGGTCACGTACTCGGAAACCAGGCCTTCATCGTCCATGTACTTCTTCCAGTCGGCGGTCTGCGTAAGCTTTGAGAACAGGTTCCGGTAGTAGGTAACGGCGGCCGGCGGCATATTCGCCGGGCCGGCGATCGCGCGCCATTGCAAGGCCTCGGGCAGGCCGGTTTCGGGGATGCCTTGCTCAGCGAAGGTGGGCACGTCGGGGAACTTGGTTGCGCGGTGCTTGCCCATCACGCCAATGATGCGAAGCTGGCCTGCGGCCACTTCTTCGGAGAAATCGTTCTGAGCGCCAAGCATCATCTGCGCATCCCCGCGCAGCAGCGCCGTGATGCGCGGGCCGCCATCGGCGAATGAGAGATACTTCCACTTGGTACCGGTGTTCTGCTGGATCTTCAGCGCCGCCAGGTTATCCACCGAGGAATACGCTCCGCCCACCTGTACCAGCTGGCCCGGCTTTGCCTTGGCCGCGGCGATGAAGTCGGCCATCGTTTTGTATGGCGAGTTGGCCGGTACGGCCACCATCTGCGGCTCCACCGAAACCTGGGCGATAAGCGTGAGGTCCTTCACCGTGGCTTCGGCGTTGGGCGTATTGAGCCCGCTGATGATCCACTTGGAGGTGAAGGCGGCGATGAAATCAGGCTGCGGGGACTTCTGCTTCAGGAAGCTCATCGCCGCCAGGCCGCCACCTTGCGAGCGGTTGAGCACCGGCCAGTTGCCGTCGATCAACTTGTTGGCCAGGGCGATCTTCACTACTTCGCGGGCGAAGACATCGCTTCCGCCACCCGGACCTGTGTCGACGACGAACTGCACGTCGCCGGGCTTGCCGTTGGTGTCGGTGCCGGCGTTTTCGCTGCAGGCGGTGATGGCAGCGGCGGAAAAGAGCACGAGTAGGGCTAGCGCGGCAGCGCTGCGCTGCCGCTTGAAGAGCATGTTCATGGTGGTTGGCCCTTTATTTCACGGTGTCGGCGACGAAGTTGACATTGATTACGGAAGCGGCAGCACGTTGTCGCTGGCGTCGTCGGCCCCAGATGGACAGCACCACCACGATCACCGTGGTGATGAGGATCGAGGCGGAGATCGGCCGTTCGAGGAAGATCATCGGGTTGTTGTTCGACAGCATCAGCGATTGGCGCACGGTGAGCTCGGCTTCGGGCCCGAGTACGAACGCCATCAGCATCGGCGTGGCCGGGACCTCGAGTTTTCGTAATAAGTAGCCCGTGATGCTGAAAACCATCAGCAGGCATACGTCGAAGATCGAGCCGCGCACGCTGTACGCACCGACTACGGCCAGCACAAGGATGATCGGATAGAGCAACCAGTACGGTATGCGCAGGATCTGCACCCACAGCGGGATCAGCGGCAAGTTCAGCACCAGCAGGGCGATGGTGCCCAGGTACAGGCTGGCGATCACCGGCCAGGCGATTTCCGGATGGTTGGTGAAAAGCAGCGGCCCAGGCTGCACGCCGTACAGCAACAGCGCGGCAAGCATCACCGAGGTACTGGCGCTACCGGGAAGTCCCAGGCTCAGCAGTGGGATCATCGCACCGCCGGCTTCGGAGTTGTTCGCGGCCTCGGGGCCAGCGACGCCTTCGATCAACCCGGTGCCGAAGCGCTCGGGGTGCTTGGAGGTGTTCTTCACCAGCGCATAGCTTACGAATGACGCCATGGTTGAGCCGCCACCCGGCAGCGCGCCGATGAAGAAGCCGACGACCGAGCCGATGGCGATTGCCAGGCGCGACTGCTTGAAGTCGGCCATGTTCGGCAGGTAGTCGCGCAGGCGCTTGGGTGCATCGAGCTTCTCGACTTTGCCGCGCACCTTCTCCAGGTTCACCAGCACCTCGCCCACGGCGAACAGGCCCAGGGTGACAATCAGGAATTCGATACCGTCGTACAGGTTCACGCTGCCGAAGGTGAAGCGCTCGGTGCCGGTGAAGATATCCACGCCCACGGTGGAAACCAAAAGGCCAAGGAACATCGAGATCAGTCCCTTCACCGGTGACTTGCCGGCAAGCGTCACCACCAGCAACAGGCCGAAGAACATCAGTACGGCGAATTCGGGCGGCCCGAAATTCACGGCCAGTCGCGCCGCCAGGGGAGCGGCGAAGGTAAGGGCGATGATGCCCACCGTGCTTGCGATGAATCCGGATATGGCCGACATGCCCATGGCGGGTCCGGCACGTCCCTGCTTGGCCAGCTCATGGCCGTCGTAACAGAGCACGACCGAAGATGTCTCGGTGGGTATGTTCAGGAGGATCGCGGTGGTGGCACCGGCGAACTTTGCGCCGTGATAGATGCCCGCCATCATGATCAGGCCCGTGGTGGGCGGTAATCGCAACGTAAGCGGCAACAGGATCGCCAGGGTGGCCGCGGGATTTCCAAGGCCAGGCAGGATGCCGATCAGGGTGCCTAATATGGCGCCGCCGATCATCCAGGCCAGGTTGGTCACGGTCATGGCCGTGGCGAAGCCATCGATCAGGTTGGTAAGGACGGACATTAATTCAGGTTCCGGGGAAATGGCATGTCAGATGCCGAGCACGCCGAGATGGAACATGCCGGCGGGCAGCTCCATGCCCAGCAGCTGAACGAACAGCAGCCACGTTGCGATCGGTATCACCAGGGTGCCGAAATAGGCGCCGAGGTTCCGGCGCTTCTCCACATAGAAGAGGAGGAATGCAAGCAGCAGCGTGGTGGTAAGGACGAAGCCCAATACGCTAAACAGCGGCACGGCTGCGATATAGGCGGCCAGCACGATAAGCGGCCGGCGTGACAGGAACGGCTTGCCCGGTTCGCGCGGCGCCGCCTTGCCGTGGGCGACTTTTTCCAGATGGCTGACGGGCCCCACGGGCCGGACTTCAGGTATAGCCGGACGCATGCCCTGGCGTATCTGCAGCAGGCCCAGGATCACCAGGCCCAGGGAGACCAGGCGGGGAAAAAAGCCGGGCCCCGGGGTGTTCTCGGAAAAGAAGGGCATGAACAGCGCCATGGTGAGCGCTCCTGCCCCGAGGGCCGTGATGACCACCCCAAAGGCAACATCTGAACGACGCATCTTTGAATCTCCGCTAGGCAGAAAAGATTTCTCGCTGGCGGACAGACCATAGGAGAATAGTTTGTGGTCGTCAAGGGCGCATGCACGAATGAAATCGCGCTTGTTTTAAAGTGATTTGAACGAATAAGGCGTGGAATGAGGCAAAATTGCAGGAGTGACTACAAGATCTTTTTGCCGGAAATGTGGATTGTGCGATGGAAAGGTAAGAAGCAGTCAATTTCCATGATGCAATGCAATAAGTAATTCAAGTAAAGTGCTACTTAAGCCGTATTTAGTTGAGTACATTAAAATGTCGCGTCGCAATATAATGGGTAGGTTAGTGGGGTGATTGTGCGGTGTGTGTTTCCGCCATGCGGAAATAGCGTGCTTGACTTGATCGCCATCTGCGCTCACCATCCATTGCCGTCCACCTAGCGGACAGTATTTCTTACAGATCGAAACTTACAGGAGAACTCCGGATGCGTATCCGCCATATGGGCGTCGTCACCAAAGACCTCGAGAAGGCAGCGACCTTCTACGAGAAGGTTCTGGGCTTCAAGCGCCTGGGCCCCATCCGCACGCCAGGCCATTACCCGGGCAAGGCCATCGACATGAGCGACGGCGAAGTCAATTATTCCCTGCTTTGCCCGGACGAGCGCGTAGAGTTCTCGCCGTGGGCGCAAGGTACCCTGGGGCCGAACCACATCGGCGTGGAAATCGCCGACACTGCCGCTTGCGTTGAGGCCCTTAAGGCATACGGCATCGAGATCTACGGCGAGGACAAGCAGCAGGTCCCGCCGCGCTTCTTCAAGTTCCTGGATCCAGACGGCGTTGAAATCGACGTCGCCACGCCGGACCGCAGCTGGAAGTACTGATCCACCCGATACCGTAGCCGGGCAAGAAGGAGTGGGGCACTGATGCAAGGCAGTACCAAGGCGCATCATGCCCCGCTCGCGCCGTGGACCGAAGTGTTCATGGCCTTCGCCCGCATCGGCCTTACATCCTTCGGTGGCGGCAGCGCCACGGTATCGGCCATGCGGCAGCTGTGCCTTCGCAAGGGTTGGCTAACCGAAGCGCAGTTCATCGACCAGTTGGTGCTGTCCCGGCTGACGCCAGGCATCAGCATCCTTTCCCAGGTGATGTTGATCGGCCGCACTGTCTGCGGCACGCCGGGCATGGTGGCGGGCCTGGCTGGCCTGATGCTGCCTTCGCTTGCCATCACCATTGCGCTGGCCTGGGGTTACGAGCGCATCAGCGCCTTTCCCGGTGCGCAGGTGCCCTTGCACGCCGTGGCCGGCATGGCCGCGGGTTTCGCCGTGTCGCTGGCCATCCAGTTGTTCCGCGACATCATGCGCCCCGTGCCGTTCCTCAGGGCATTGCTGCTGTTCGCGCTTTTCGTCGCGCTTGGCCTGTGGCTTGGCGACCCATTGCTGGTGATGGGCATCGCTATCGCGCTGGCACTGATATTCCCTGGACTGTTCGACATGCTGCCTCCACCGCCGGAGGCCGGATCCGCCGATGAGCCTTGAGCACCTGTTCATCACCGTGCTGATCGCCAACATGATCGGCTTCGGGGGCTTGAGTTCGCTGCCGGTGATGCGCGGGGAACTCAACGCTGCCGGGCTGCAAGCGGATTCGCTGCTGCTGCATTCGCTGTCGGTCGCCAATATCACCCCGGGTCCAAACGGGCTGTACCTGGTGGTGGTGGGTTATTTCGTGCTGGGCTTGAAAGGAGCACTGGTGGCCGTCGTGGCACTGATGCTGCCGCCGGTGCTGGTGCTGCCGCTGGAACGGGCGCGCAGCCGGTTGGTACATCTGAAGCGCTTCCGCGCCGTGATGTTCTCGCTATCGCTTTGCGTCATGGCGCTGCTGGCCATCTCCAGCGGTTCGCTGGTGTTGCACGCGGCTACCGATATCCTGGGCATTGCCATGGTTTGTGCCGGCACGGTGCTGTTGCTGTATCGGTTGCCGCCGATCGCGGGTTTCGTACTGGCCCTGCTGGTGGGCTGGCTGGCTTCTTAAGTTCCAGTCGTTCTTAAGGCTGGACAAGTTTTCCTCAGACCGGCAAAATTGTCCGCTATGAAGAAAGACTCCCTGGTCGACAAAGTAGGGCCCGCCGCCGAGGCTGGTGCCCCAAGCTACCCGATATCTTCCGTCGGTAATGCACTTCGCCTGCTGTTGCTGTTCCGCGAGCAGCAATCGGTGCGCCTGACCGAAGCCTGCGCGTACCTGGGCGTGGCCCATTCCACCGCGCATCGATTGCTTGCCATGCTGATCCAGCATGGCTTCGTGCGCCAGGAATCCTCGCGCGCCTATCGCCCCGGGCCGATGCTGGTGGAGATCGGGCTGGCCGTGGTGCAGAAAATGGACGTGCGCATGCAGGCACGTCCGTTCCTGGAGGAACTGGCCGCCGAGTTCGGCGAAACGGTGCATCTGGTGATACTTGAAGGCGACCAGGTGCGCTATGTCGATGCCATAGAGAGCGACCGCGCGCTGCGTGTCACTGCCCGTACTGGTCAGGTATTGCCCGCGCATTGCACCTCGGCGGGCAAGGCACTCTTGGGCGAACTGACCCCCGCCCAGGTGACGGCGATCTATTCGGACAAGAAACTCACGATAAAAACGACGCATTCGGTGCGTTCGTTCCGTGCGTTGGAAACAGCGCTGCTGGACGTGCGCCTGAACGGCTTTGCCACCAACCACGAAGAAAGCGAGGAGGGCGTGGGCTCGGTGGCCATTGCGCTGGTGAACAGCGCAGACCGTTCCGTGGCCTCGATCGCCGTGGCGGTGCCGGAGAGCCGGCTCACGCCCAAGCTGCAGGCGGCGATGGTGAAATCACTCAAGGGCGTGCGCAAGCGTTTCAGCGCGCTGTCGGACTAAGCATCATGCATATCGGCATCGACTTCGGCACCAGTTACTCTGCCGCCGCGACCTACCGCAATGGCACACTTGAGATCATCCGCTTCGGCGATTCGGCGCAATTCCGCACGGCGGTATTTTTCCCCGAGGTCGTGCCCGATCCCAACGATTTCATGCTCACCCCCGCGCTCGAAGCGGAGGTTGAGGCGCAGGCGCGCGACTTGCGCACCCAGCAGCGGCAGTTCGGCGGCGCCGAACGCAGCGATGACGCCCTGCGTCGCGATGCCGTGCGCCTTGTGCGCAGGCAATGGCTGGAAGAGCGCGCACGCAACTCGCCCACGGCTACCCTGGAAAGTTTCCAGCACGCGCTATTCGGCGACGAGGCCGTGGATGCTTATCTTGAATATGGCGATGGCAACCTGATCGAGTCGCCCAAATCGATGCTGGGCTTCCGCATGGATCCCCAGGTGCGCAGGGTGATCGTGCACATCGCCACGCACATCCTGGAGCACATCCGCCTCACGGCCAGCCGCCAGCTGGGCGAGGCCGTGCGCAGCGCGGTGATCGGCCGGCCGGTGCAGTTCCGTTCGTCGATGGGCGAGCGCGGCTCCGAGCAGGCCGTGGAACTGCTCCGGGAGGCCGCCGCCGTGGCGGGCTTCGATGAGGTTTCCTTCCTGGAGGAACCCGCCGCCGCGGCCATGCACTACCACAAGAGCCTGACCACCCGGCAGCGCGCCCTGATCGTGGATATCGGCGGCGGCACCACCGACGTCGCCTTCGCCGAACTGGGCGGTGGCCAGCACCCAGAGATCACCCGCAGCTGGGGCCTGCCCAAGGGCGGCACCGATCTGGACGTGAACCTCTCCGTCCACGCCTTCATGCCGCTCCTGGGCAACAACATCGCCAAGGTGCCCGTGCACCATTTCGTCGAGGCGGCCAGCGTGCACAACCTCCCCAAGCAACGGGAATTCCGCAAGCAGGATTACCGCCTGGTGGACGAACCCTGGCAGTCGCGCCTGCGCAACCTGCAGAAGCCAGGCGCCACCACGCGGCTGAACCAGGAAGCGGAACGCACCAAAATCCTGCTGTCGGCCGACACAGCGCACCATTCCGACCTCAGCTTCCTGGAAGCCGGCCTCGGCGCGGACACCACCCAGCCCGAACTGATCGAAGCGATCTCGCCTTTCATCAATCGCTTGAAGCGCACCCTCGATGACGTCCGCGGTGACCTCTCGAACACCGATACCGCCGCAAGCGTGTTCCTTACCGGTGGCACCTCGCGTTCGCCCGCGGTGCAGGCCGCGGTGCGTGAGAGCTTTCCGGAAATCGAACTGGTGAAGGGTGATCCGTCACTCGGCGTGGTGTCCGGGTTGGCCGTCGCTGCGGCGGAGCTTGATGGGATGCCGCCGTAAGGGGGGGCTTACCCATTCTCGGCGAAACCTGCTTGCAGGATAATAGTTATATGTGTACGTTAATAACAATTGGCTGGCAACGGACGATTGAGACATGCACACTCTTACCCTTGAACAGCTTCGAACGGCGAGTCGTGCAGGCGGCGTGGAAAGAGTGACCCTTACCGCCCAAGGTGCATCCTTCTTCGTGCGAGTGGGAACACGGTTTGGAGGCGAGGCTTTGCTTGCGAAAGCTCGAAGCACGGAGCCGCGGCGCTTTGGCAATCCATTGCAGGCACTTGCACTACTCAGGGACCTTGGTTTGTTTGTCGGTGGGTTCGACGTTGGCGAGTGGGATCCGTCTGACACGGAAACGGCGAGAACACGCCCCGACCGCGCAGAGGCACTCAAACGTACTCATGCAGCAGCGGAACATGACCGCTGGTTTCGTCAGCAGGTCGCTGATGCTTTGTTAGACGTTGAAGATCCCTCTATCGAGGCGATTCCGCACGAAGAAGTGCGGAAAAACATGGAACGCCAGCGTGAGAGGATAAAAGCGCTCATCGCACACAAGGAATGATGCATGGAGGTGGTATGGATGCCACGCGCCGAACAAGCAAGAAGCAATGCCATCGAATACATCCTGGGCGATAATCCGATCGCAGCTTGGGACCAGATGGACGTGATCGACCGTCAGTTGCATATTTTGATACAGCATCCTCGCGCAGGGCGTAGAGGACGAGTGCCTGGCACACGCGAACTCGTCATCACCGGCACGCCTTACATCGTGGTTTACGTTGTGGAGTCGCGTCTGAGGCAAGTCAGCATAGTTGCGTTCCTGCACGGCTCACAGGCTTGGCCATAAACGCCGCTGCAACCGGCGTCAGCCAAATACTTCATATCGCCGGACAATCCATGCCAACTGGTATGCGAATGCAAGAACTGCGAATGCCTGGTGGTATCGCTGGTTGCTCGTGCGCGTGGCAATAAGCGCCAGTAGCACATACGCTCCGTTCCGGACGTAATACTCCGTTCCAAGGGATGCCACGAATGCACTTCCCTTGAGCAGCGAATCAAATACGTCTACCACATAGATCGCCGCCACCAGGCCGAAGAACCAGCCGCGCCGCGCGTAGTAGTGCGCCTGATCGTCCGCTGTTCGCCCATCGCTAAGGCTGGCCGGGAACACGACAGTGCAGGCAAGGAACACCAGCAGCGCATAAAAGACGATGAAGGCAAACATGCCGAACGTCCACGCCGGCAACGCCGACAGGCGCACCTGCCACCACCAGAAATGGATGATGTACACCAGCATGAAGGCCGCCCACATCATGTGTGGCCAGTACAGCTTGCGCCAGCGATTGAACTCGATGATGCGGGCGAACTGGGTAAGCATGTGGGCGAGTGCCAGGCCCACGATCATCCCCAGCAGCGTGCGTACGTTGGGGTAGATGTCCAGCGCGCTGATCGATGTGTGCATGAGTGCGCTCCGCTGAGGCCTGTGCGGCTGGCTGGAAGTATCCATCAGTGGCTGCCGGTGATAAAGCGCGGTGGGCAGTCTAAACTGCACACACTCAGGACGCTCAGGCGGTTATGACGATGGCTTCGATCCAGGTTCTGCGCGGAAGCTGTCATTGCGGCCAGCTTGGCCTTGAGTTTTCAACGGCCCTGGAGCTCTCTGGGATCAGTCCTCGCGCCTGCGATTGTTCGTTCTGCCAGAAGCACGGGGCTGCATACGTGTCCGATCCAGCTGGACGGCTATCGGTAACGGAGCATGAGCCGGGCGCGCTTCGCGTCTACCGGCAGGGATCGAAGCAGGCGCAGTTTCTGATGTGCGCGCATTGTGGCGTATTGGTTGCTGTCATCATGGAGCATGAGGGCCGCCTGCATGGTGCCGTCAATGCATTGTGCCTTGATGAAAACCATGCCTTTGCGGCCCCCACCACTGTGTCGCCCAAGGCGCTGGCTCCCGATGAAAAGGTATCCCGGTGGCAACAGGCGTGGGTCGCCGATGTGTTGGTCGTGAAAGCGGTTGCAATCGACAGTGTCGGCGAGGTCGGGTTGACCCGCTGCAGATAGTTGTCCTCAGACATGAGAACCATGATGCCCGGTAGCGCGAAGGGATCGATGTAGTAGCTGGCTGAAAACTGCGTAGCCAAAAGCCGGTTAGAGGATCACGGCATCGAACGGAATGGTGGCCGGGGACGGAATCGAACCGCCGACACGGGGATTTTCAATCCCCTGCTCTACCAACTGAGCTACCCGGCCATGGGTGCGCAACGAAACGTTGCTGGTGAGCCGCGTATTAGATCCGGTGAGCGGCCCGGCGTCAAGCCTTCAGGCTTCCGGCGGCACGTATCCGGAAGGCTGGGCGACATCGCCACCGAAGAAATACTTCTCCATTTCCGCTGCCAGGAAGCTGCGGGTTTTCGGGTCCAGCGGGGACAGGCGCATTTCGTTGATCAGCATCGTCTGGTGAGCCAGCCACTGGCCCCAGGCTTCCTTGCTGACCTGGCTGTAGATGCGCTGGCCCAGTTCACCCGGCCACGGGGCGAAATCCAGGCCGTCGGCATCCTTGTCGAGCTTGATGCAATGCACGGTGCGCGTCATGCGGATATCTCCCAAAGCGGTGACAGCAGGGTGCGGACGGGCGCCGGCAGGCCGAGGGCTGCGGCATCACAGGGCGCACACCAGCGAAGGCGGTCATTGTCGGCGATGCCGGGGGTGGCTGTCGCGCGGTCAAACAGCACAGGGTGAACATTGAGGCGGTAGTGGCTGAAGACGTGGGTGAACGGGGTAAGCGCCTGCGCTTGGGCCACACGGGCAAGCGTGGTGGCAGTAACCGCCGCATGTTCCATGTCGGTGGCTTCGGGCAGGCTCCACAGCCCCGACCACACACCAGTGGCGCCGCGTTTTTCCAGCAGGATGCGGCCGTGCGCGTCGCGCAGCACGATCATGGTGGTGGCGCGCGTGGGTATGGCCTTGGCAGGTTTCGACGCAGGGATCACGGCGGTCAGGTGATCGCGATGCGCGACGCAATCGCTTTGTAGCGGGCATGCCGCGCATAGGGGGCGCGAGCGCACGCATAACGTGGCGCCTAGGTCCATGATCGCCTGTGTGTAATCGGCCAGGCGCGCGTGTGGCGTGTGTGATTCGGCCAACAGCCACAGCTTCTTTTCCGTGGCGGTGTCGCCGGCAAATTCCGCAATGCCGTGCAAGCGCGTAAGCACCCGCTTGACGTTGCCGTCCAGGATGGGAAAGCGCAGGCCGTGCGCCTGGGCCAGGATCGCACCGGCGGTGGAACGGCCAATACCGGGCAGGGCGGCAAGTTCGGTGAAGCTGGTTGGCAGGTCGCCGCCGTGGCGTTCAACGCACAGCTTGGCCGCGGCGTGCAGGAAACGGGCGCGACGGTAATAACCCAGGCCTGCCCACAGAGCCAGCACGGTATCTTCGTCGGCGGCCGCGAGGCTGGGCAGGGTGGGCAGGCGATCAAGGAATCGCTGGAAATAGCCGATCACCGTGGTGACCTGCGTCTGCTGCAACATCACCTCGGACAACCACACGCGGTATGCCGTGCGCGGGTGCTGCCAGGGAAGATTCTTGCGTCCGTGGACGTCGTACCAGGCCAATAGCCGCGCGGCGACGTCGCTCATTTTTCCGCCACTGTCGAGGCGGGCGCCGGCAGTGTGACATCCGCGCCGCTGCGCACGTGCAGGCCGCGGATCTTGACCGGGCCCGCGTCGATGGCTGCCGCATCGACCTGGCCCTCGAATGAGGGCAGGGACAGCGGGCCGTTACCCGCAAGCGATGACCACCATTGGGCCAGCTTCAGCGGTGCGATACGCACGTGGGCGTGATCGGCACCGCCGTCGAGCTTTATCGCCAGGGTGAGCGGGTCGTTCATGTTTGCCGGGGTCATTACCACGCTCGCCTGGTAGTCATCGCCGCCTCGGTTGATGTCGCCAGCCACTGAGCCGGACACATTGGCGGCGCCGCGCCAATGCGCGCTGCCCTTGAGGTTCGCGCGGAGGTCCGAGCCAGCGGTGGCGGCGACCGTGATGTCGCTCAACTCCAGCACCTCGTCCGAAAGATGTGGCATGGCGTCAAGGTCGAGCGAGAGGGGCCGGCCCGAGGCATCCTTGCAGCGCAGCGCAAGCTTGAACGGGCGGTCGCTGCGCAGTTCGCCGGTATCGAGGTTTACGTCGCCCAGCCATACGGCATTTCCCCGGATCACCGTGCCGTCCTGGATCGACAGGCCGGTGTCGATCGTCGGCAGGAACGGATGTGCGCCGCTATGGCCAGGCGGCAGGGCGTCGATAGCCGCGGAGAGGGCGTCAAGGTCGACGCGTGGATTGTCGAACTCGATGCGCGAGATCGCCGTCTCACTACGCAGCAGCGCCCGCCAGGGCAGGATGATGCGGCCACGCGTGGCCAGCAGGATGCTTCCGCCGCCATCGCCACGTACGTTGATACCCTGCAGTTCGATGGCGGGGCGCGGCCACAGCGAGGGCGATGCGGGCTGGCTGAGCGTGAGTTCCACGCCAAGCGCGCGCGCGCGCTCTGACAGTAGCGAGGTGAAACGCTCCGGCTGCAGCAACACATAGACGGTAATCACGGCACCGGCCACCAGCAGCGCGAGCACGAGGCCCGCCCAGGCCAGGCTCCGCCGCCAGCGCCAGGTCGCCGTCACGATGCGCCGAGCGCGGCCGGCAGCAGGCCGTCGACGAAGGCCTCGGCATCGAACACGCGAAGATCCGTGGCTTTCTCGCCCAGCCCGACATAGCGGATGGGCAGGCCGAATTCCCGGGCCAGGGCAAATACCACGCCGCCCTTGGCGGTCCCGTCCAGCTTGGTCACCACCAGGCCCGTCACGCCGACGATGGCCAGGAACTGGCGCAACTGGTTCATGGCGTTCTGGCCTGTGGTGCCATCGATCACCATCAGTACTTCGTGCGGGGCTTCGCTGTCGATCTTCTTCAGCACGCGGGCGATCTTGCCCAGCTCGTCCATCAGCCCGCCCTGCGTATGCAGGCGGCCGGCGGTGTCGGCAATCAACACATCGGTGTCGCGCGAACGCGCGGCCGTCAGTGCGTCGAAGATCACGCTGGCGGCGTCGGCATCCTGGCCCTGTGAAATCACCGGCACGTCGTTGCGCTCGCCCCAGGTCTTCAACTGTTGCACGGCGGCGGCGCGAAATGTGTCGCCGGCTGCCAGCACCACGTCGCGGTGCTCATTGCGGTAGCGGCGTGCCAGCTTGCCGATGGTGGTGGTCTTGCCCACGCCATTGATGCCGACGGTAAGGATCACGAACGGCTTGTGCGTGGAAACATCCAGCGGTTGTTCCACCGGGCGGAGCATGTCCACCAGTGAGGTGCGCAATGCCGCCAGCAGCGCGGCGGCATCGGCGAACTCGCGCTTGTGCATGCGCTGGCGAAGGTCTTCCACCAGTTCGGTCGACGCCGACACGCCGACGTCAGATGTGATCAGCGTGGTTTCCAGTTCGTCCAGGAGGTCGTCGTCGAGTTTCGGGTGGCGGACGAACAGCGATCCCAGGCCCTTGGCGAAGCCGCTGCCGGAGAGCCGTTCACGCCAGGAGCGGCGTGCCGCCGGTGCTGACTCTTCTTCGGCCGGGGCCTGGGGATCCGCCGGGCCAGGTGCCGGGAACTCCGACAGGGCTTCGGCCAGGGTTTCGGAGGTGGTATCCACCGACCCGGCGTCAGCGGCCGGGGTGACGGCATCGTCACCCGCGGTGGTTTTTTTCTTCCAGAAGTTAAGCATGGACCAGGGGATTGAAAGACAATGCGCTGATGCTAGCACCGTCCTTCCCACCGCCCGCTGAGCGAGCCCCCCGCTGATGGCCGCCCAACGGCCTGGCCGGGTGCGCATCATCGGTGGCTCAGTGCGCAATTCCCGCCTTGAGGTACCCGCCGTGGAAGGCCTGCGGCCCACGTCGGAGCGCGTCCGTGAAACCCTGTTCAACTGGCTCACCCCGGTGATCGAGGGCGCCGATTGCCTTGATCTGTTCGCAGGCACGGGAGCCCTGGGGATCGAGGCACTGTCGCGCGGCGCGGCCAGTGCGGTGCTCGTGGATGCCGACCGCCGCGCCGTGCAGGCGATCGAAGCCAATGTGGCTCGGCTGCAGGGGATCGAAGCCACCACCGTCAGTGCATCATGGGAGACGTTCCTGGCCCGGCCGCCCCGGCCCTTCGACCTGGTGTTCCTGGACCCGCCTTTCGCGCTGGGCCTTTGGCAACGGGTGGCCGATCGACTGGAAGCGGGCGGCTGGTTGCGGGCAAATGCGTGGATATACGTCGAGTCGGCCCGCGGCAGTTCGTTCACCCCGCCACCGGGCTGGCTCCTGCACCGGGAAGGCGCTGCGGGGGAAGTGGTATTTGCCCTCTATCGCCGCCATCGGGTTGATCGGCTAAGCTAATCCGATGTTCGCGTCGACCCTGCCATGACCAACCCGCGCCTTGCCGTCTATCCCGGCACGTTCGACCCCATCACGAACGGCCACGCCGACCTCGTGGCCCGCGCCGCGCCGTTGTTCGACCGCGTGGTGGTGGCCGTGGCCGAAAGCCCTAACAAGGGGCCGGGCTTCAGCCTGTCCGAGCGGATTTCCCTGGCCCGGTTGGCCCTGGCAGACCAGAAAAACGTCGAAGTGCGCGGGTTCAACAGCCTGCTGGCCCATTTCGTCGCCGAGATCGGCGCCGGGGTGATCCTGCGCGGCCTGCGAGCGGTGTCCGACTTCGAATACGAGTTCCAGCTGGCCAGCATGAACCGCCACCTGATCCCGCACGCCGAAACGCTGTTCCTGACGCCGGCGGAGCAATACAGCTTCATTTCCTCCTCGCTGGTGCGCGAGATCGGCCGCCTTGGCGGCGACATCTCCGGCTTCGTGCATCCGGCAGTACAACAGGCGATGCGCCAGCGCTGGCGCGGCGCGTCACCTGCTTCCAGCCAAGCCTGAAATATCCAAAACCTGGGGTGACCACCATGCGTAAACTCATTTTTGCCGCTTCCCTCGCCATGACGGTCATGGCCCTTAGTGCCTGCGGCAGTTCCGGTGACGAGGACAAATCCGCCGCGCCGACCACCGCCGTGGCCCCGGTAGCCAAGCCGACCAACCCGGCCGACACCGCTGCCTGGGGCAAGTACCTTGGCACCATCGTCAAGGCGAACATGCAGGGCATGACGGCCGACCGCCCGTACCCCTACCTGGTGCCGGCTGGTGACGACGATGCGTCCGTGGCCGGTCGCGAACGCCAGCTTGAGAACGTTCAGGGCACCACTGCCCGCGGCGTGCTGCCGGGCAACATGCTGGCCTTTGGTGGCCCTGATTCGACCAAGACCGCAGACCTCATCGTCGCGGCCTTCAAGGACACCCAGGCGGGCTCCTTCAAGAAGGTGATCGTGCTGTTCATCGGCGATGCCGCCGACAAGGACCGCGTGGGCGCGGTGATTACGCCGACGGGCGCCGAGTACCGCTTCGTCCAGATGTAAAATCCTGCGGGCGTGGGGGCCGGAGTACAATGGCCCCCATGTCACTGAAGATCCTCGATACCTGCGTCAACTGCGACGTCTGTGAGCCCGTCTGTCCGAACAAGGCGATTTCGCTGGGCGAGGAGTACTACGTCATCGACCCGGCCCTGTGTACCGAGTGCATCGGGCACTACGACGTACCCCAGTGCATCGAGGTCTGCCCCGTCGAGTGCATCGAGCTCGACCCTGCCCATGTCGAGGGCCAGGACGTACTTAAGCTCAAATACGAACACCTGATGGCGCGCGCGGGTTGACGTGCTGCGCCGCATCAGGTCGTATTGACCTCTTTGGCCCGTTGGAGATTCGCGCATGACGCTTGCACCCGGCTGGCGCGTCGCCGCCGCATCGTTCCTCTTCGTGGCGGCAGCTGCCCAGGCAGCTCCGGCGGAAACGGCCAAACGTCCTGGCCATGCAGCCATCGCCAGTGCCAACTTCATGGCTACGAACGCCGGTTTCGAAGTGCTGGGCAAGGGCGGTAACGCGTTCGATGCGGCTGTGGCCGTGGCGTCCACGCTTGCCGTGGTTGAGCCGCAGAGCTCAGGCATGGGCGGCGGGTTCATGGCGCTGCTGCATCGCGCCAGCGATGCGAAGGACACTTTCATCGATGCCCGCGAGGTGGCCCCGGGCGCGGTCGACTCCAAGGCTTATGTCGACGCGCAGGGCAAGCCCAACCGCGATACCGCCGAGAATGGTCCGCTCGCCGCCGGTATCCCTGGTGAACCAGCGGGGCTGGTGTACATGGCAGAGCATTACGGCAAGCTGCCGTTGAAGGTGTCGCTGGCGCCTGCGATCCGCATTGCCCGCGACGGCTTCCAGCCGGATGGGCGTTTCCTTGGCGCCGTCGACGAACGCAAGGATGTGCTGGCGCGGTATCCGGCCTCCGCGGCGCTGCTGTTGCCGGGCGGCGAGGTGCCGCAGAAGGGCTGGACGTTCAAACAGCCCGATCTTGCCAATACCCTGGAACGCCTGGCCGACAAGGGTGTGGAGGGCTTCTATGCCGGCGAGACGGCGAAGGAGCTGGTGGCCTCGACGAAGCTGGCCGGCGGAACCTGGACGCTTCAGGATCTTGCGTCCTACAAGGTGAAGGAGCGCAAGCCCGTAAGCGTCGACTACCGCGGCTTCAAGGTCGTCACCGCACCGCCACCGTCGTCCGGTGGCGTGGCGATCATTGAGATCCTCAACATCCTGGCCGGGTACGATCTTGCCAGCATGGATGTCGTCCATCGCACGCACTTCATCCTGGAAGCCATGCGTCGCGCGTTTCGCGACCACAACGACTACCTGGGCGACCCGGATTTCGTGAAGATGCCGCTGGACATGCTGCTGTCGCCCTACTATGCCGACGGCCTGCGCGCCACGATCCTTCCCGACAAGGCCACGCCGTCGTCGATGCTGCCGGCGGCACTGGCCGCCGACCCCGGCATGCACACCACGCATTTCTCCATCATCGATGCCGACGGCAACATGGTGGCCAGCACGCTCACGGTGAACCTGGAATTCGGCTCTGCTTTTGTTGCCGGCAAGACGGGCGTGGTGCTGAACAACGAGATGGACGACTTTGCCCTGGTGCCGAACGAGCCCAACGCGTTCGGCCTTCGTGGCAGCATCGCCAATGCACCGAAGGGCGGCAAGCGCATGCTTTCGTCGATGTCGCCGAGCTTTGTCTTCGGTGCCGACCGCACCGCGGTGATCGGCTCGCCCGGTGGCTCCACCATCATTACCCAGGTGCTCGAGGGCATCCTTGCCTTCGTCGACGGCAAGGATGCTGGCGACATCGTCAAGCAGAAGCGTTTCCACCACCAGTACCTGCCTGATTCCGTTTCGGTAGAGGAAGGCACGTTCGATGCCGCCACCACCAAGGCGCTCAACGACATGGGCCACAACCTGAAGGTCCGCTCGTCATGGGGCTTCATGAATGTGGTGACCTGGGATCGCAAGGCGAACAAGCTTGACGCGGCAAGCGATCCACGCCGGCCGTCCGGGCTGGGCAAGGTGCAGTAAGGGCGGGCATGGGTTAAAGAAATATGCGTGACCGCCGATCACCTTGCCGATTACCACTCATAGCTACGTGATGAATGACATCGGCCAAGGCACCACCATGAAACCTGCCCACTGGGCGGGGACGGGCGCATGACAACGTTCGCGCGTTGGCTCCAGCGCCTCACCCTCGTGCGCGTGGTCGGTTCGTTCCTGGTGCTGGCAGGGCTTGGTATCTCGGCCACGGCCGAGCGCTCGCTGATCGACTACCGCCAGGCGCTGGCCCAGCACACGGCCAGCAGCGTGCTTGACCTTGGTGCCGGCGGACGTCCGCAGGCTGGCCAGTACGGTTCCACCACCCGCGTGGCGGGCCTGCCCAAGGTGGTGGAAGCTCCCCGTGACGAGGCCTTCGGCCAGCGCGCGGAATCACCTGTGCTGGTGCGTCACGTGGAGATGTTCCAGTGGCGGGAGATCCGCGTGGGCTCGATGGTTACCTACGAGCTCGACTGGGTCGATCATCCGGTGAATGCCTCGACCTTCGACCAGCCGCGCGGACACGCCAACCCTGGCGCCTTCCCGGTGGAAGGAAAACAGTTCGACGCAGGCCAGGTACTACTGGGCAATTTCGTGTTGTCGCCAGCCATCCTGCACGCCTTGCCGGGTACGAACGCGCTTACCCCGGACATGAAATCCCTGCCGGCGAATTTCGCCGCCACCTTCCAGTTGTACGACGGCGCGCTGGTCACCAGCGCCCACCCGGGCAATCCGCGCCTGGGTGACCTGCGGGTGTCGTGGAGCACCGTGCCGCTGCAGGAAATCACCGTGCTGGCGCGCATCGACGGAGACACCCTGGTGCCGTCCACGCGCCCGGATGTGCCAAGCCCCGGCTTCGATGTACAAGTGGGCGACCGCTCCCTGGTGGACGTGATCCCCGGCACACCCGAGGAACCGGGCATGATCGGCGCCTGGCGCATGCTCGCCATCGTGCTTGTGACACTGGGTGTTCTCCTGCTCGCGCAGCGTCAGCGCATGCACCATGACGTACTGTTCGCCGTGGGTGCGGCTGCCATCACCATCGGCGCCATCACCTGCGTGCTGTGGCTGGCGGTGAGCATCGGGCAATCGGCCGCCTGGTTGCTGCTGTGCGCCGCGGGCGTTGCCCTGGCCAGCTGGCGGGTACACTGTCGGTCCGAAGGGGACTGACAGGAAACCAAACCGATGCGGATTACCGGCTTGTACGCAGCCTTGCTCGCCTTATGGGTAATGGGCCTTATCGCGCGCGTGAGCTTGTTGCGCAACCGGCACAAGATCGGCCTGGGTGATGGTGGCCTTCCCGCCATGGTCCGGGCGGTCCGCGCCCACGCCAACGCGATTGAAACCATCCCACTGGCGTTGGTTTTACTACTGGTGCTGGAACTGGACCAGACCCAGCCGTGGCTGCTGCATGCCTTCGGCATCATGCTGCTGGTGGGGCGCGTGCTGCACGGGCTGGGGCTGTCCGGCGCCAGCGGCTATTCGTTCGGCCGCTCGGTGGGCATGGCGTTGACCGTTCTGTCGATCGTGGGCATGGCCGTGCTGCTGCTGTGGCAGTTCGTGCTGCTGCGCGTCCTGGTGGGCTGACCGACCGGCGGCTTCAGCCGGCCGCGGCGTCGGCGAAGGCGTAAACGTGGTCGGCCCATTGGGCGGCTTCGAAGTAGATCGTGGCCAGCTTCTGGATGTCGTCCTCGCCCGCGACGTCACCGGATTCCCACTGGCGGACCTGGTCGAGGATCGGTGCGAAGGGTCCGGTGTTTTCCAGCAGCACCTGGTTGATCTCGGTGGCCAGTGGCAGATGCTCGAGCACATAGGACATCGGCGCATTCATCAACGTGTCGAGCAGCGAGAACAGGCCGGCGGTGAAGGCCATTTCCTTCAGTGCCGGTTTACCTGAGGTCAGCCGTTCGCACATCTGCGCGCGCACCAGCGCCAGGCGCAGGAGCTCGGGCGGACGCTCGTCCATGCCGCCAAGCGCCATGGTGCTGATCCAGTTGCGCATGCGGTTGACGCCGAAGAACACCGCCGCCTGTTCCACCGATTTCAACTGGCGGGGCAGGGCGAAATAGGCCGAGTTCACGCAGCCAAGCAACTTGTAGCTGAGGATGGCGTCGTCGCGGATGATCTTGCCCAGTTCGATCGGGCCGTTGTTCGGTTCATTCATGGCGCCGATCAGGCGCAACAGGCCCAGCTTGCTCGGCGACATGCGCGGCACGTCCACGCGCTCGGGCTTGAGCAGGTATTTGCCCTGGAAGCCGTCGACCGGTGCATCGACGAAACGGGTGTAATCCTCCTGCGTATCCACGCCGGTGGCGATGACCTTTACGCTGAAGCTTTTAATGTATTCGATGCGTGCGTTAGTAGCCTCGACGTCGCGATGGTCCACGGCGACCATGGCGTACTGCACGATGAACAGCAGCACCTCGATGGCGGCGCGCTGTTCTTCTCCCAGGTCGTCGGGGAAGTCCTCGAGCATCAACAGGCAACCACTTGCCTTGAGCCAGCGGAGCGTCGTGAGGGCCTCTTCGTCGCCGGCAAGGGCCGGACCCACGCACACGCCAAGCCGCGCGTTCTGGCGGAGCGTTTCGGCATGGGAAATCAGAAGTTCGCGCGATACATGCAGGAAGGCGCGGTTGTCGCGCACCAGCTGCTTCAGGCTGCCATCGGCGATGGCGGCGAGCGTCTGCCCGGTCAGGGCCTCGCTGCCGTCGGTATTGCTGCCGCGCGGGAAGGCCAGTTCGTAGGCGAACAGGGCCTGCTGGCGGTCAAGGATGGGTTGCCTCACGACGGGCAGCACCTGTGCCTGGCTCATCGACGGGGAATTGGCAAAAGCAGACATGGGGACGGCCGGTCGATGATGGGTTTCGTGTCGTCCACGGCACCCGCCCCTTTTTCAAGCCGCGCACCGTGGTCCTGTTCAACGTGTTGCGTTATGCCTGGGCAAGCATCCCCGGGCGTGAGGCACCGCGGGCGTAACCGCCCGGGCCATATAGTTCACTGGTTTCCGGACGGCCGGTGAGCAGCGACAGCGCCTTGCGCACATGGCGCAGCCGCTGGTTCACGATGCCGCCGTTGATCTGGTTCATGTCCTTGCAGCGCGCCAGGCCTTCGACGATGGAGGGCCAGCCCGGGTGCAGGGCGGTATCGATGTTGCCGGCACGGCCTAATTGCTTGCGCTCAACATCAAGCGACTCCAGGCGGCGCAGCAGGCTCTGCTTGAAACTGGTGGCTTCGTCCAGGGCATCGGCGGAGCCGGCGTCGAGCGCGCGGCGTTCGTCGGTCAGTGCCTGCTGGAGGGTGGTCACGGCCTGATGCATCTGGCCGATCACCGCCTCGACGGCGACGGCGATTTCTGCATGCAGGCCGGCGTTCACGACTGGCCGCCCAGCTGGCCTTCCAGCTTCAGCAGGTTCGTGGCAATGACGCCGGAGTTAACCTGGTAGGTACCGCTGGCGAGCTGCTGGCGGATGGCGTCGACCTTGTGCGTGTCGATGACATCGCCCGTTTTGCTGGCTTCGCCCAATGCCTGGGCGGAACTGGTGAGGCTGATACTGTCGTCACTGGTCTTCACGGGGGAAGCAACCTGGTCGGCGGACGCAGCCTGGCCTGCCGCGGCGCTGGGCGCCTTGGGCTGGGCTTGCTGTTGCGGCGTGATGCCGGTCTTGATCGTGGTATTCATTCTTGGTTCCTTGGCGGCCCTTCGCGTCCCTTAACGGCCTGGAGCGCCAGAACTTTAGCCCCTGGCGGAATTCGGCCGTCACGATTGTGAATCGGTTCAGCCCATGGTTTTCGTGCAGCCGGTCACTGGATGACCTCAACGCTGCCCTGGCTCCGGACGATGGCGTTGAGCACCTTGCCCGAATTGGCATTGCGCACCATCACCCGGGCGCCGTTGTCGCCGCTGCCCAGGGCCACGCCCTCGGCGCGCACGCTGATGCCGTCGATGGAGGCCAGGATCGTCACCGAATCGCCATTGTGCACGGCCTGCCGTCCGGCAAGCATGCCCGGTGCCAGCACCGTGCCGGCGCGCAAGGGGCGGGCAAGGGCGCGGCCTTCGATCTGGCCGAGATTGGCGATATAGCCGTACCCCATGCTGGCCACATCGCGTTCTTCGGCATGTACATCATCCGCGGCCAGGCCATCGCCCCGGGTGAGCGGCCGGGTAGTCACCAGCACGGACATGAACTGTTTGACCCGCAGCGGAATGCGCATGGTCCAGCCGCCGCTGTCGGGGCAGGTCACGGCCACGGTGACCCGTGGACCCATCGCCCGCCCGCCGGGAATGCCCGCCGTCGGGGTGCCTTCGCATGGGCGCAATGCAAGGCGTGCGTCCATCGGCTCGGCCGTCACTTCCATGCGCGCGCCAGGCACGGGTGGATGGTCCTTCATGTACTGCACGGCGATGGCCGCCAGGCGCGCGTTCGACGGCGCTTCACCGGCCACGGCGGGCAGGGTGAAGGCCACGGCAAACGCGAAGGCGGCGGCGCGGATCATGCGATCTGGCTTGTCAGCACGTTGGAAAGGTTCTGCACGATGGCGTCGAGCTGGCGATGCAGTTCAGGCGCGGCCTGGCCGGCTTCGGCGTGCTTGCCCTCGCCCAGAAGGCCAACGAACACCTGGCTTTGCGTGGTGAAGCGATCGCCGGCTTCCGCCAGCGCAAGCCCGGCGGCTGCATCACGTTGGCTGCGCAGGCGCCCGATCATGCGTTGCATATGGGTGGTGTCGAGCCAGCGGCGGTCCATGCCGGAAGGGTCGCGCGTAGCCAGGTCCACCGCATGGTGCATGCCCTGGCTGGCTTCGCGGATCATCTGGCTGAGGCTTGCGGCATCAAGCTCGCCGTCGCCGTCGATGCGCGTCATCACCAGCCGGTGGGCCAATACCGCGGCGCGCGAAAGGCCATCGCCCTGGCGACGGATCTCACCGGCCAGCCGGCCGAGCGAGGCCTGGGTGGCCTGCACGGCGGCAACACGGGCATGCAAGCCGCCCAGGCCCTCGCGGGCGCCATCAATATGGGCGCGCGTGTCGTTGACGGCGTCAGCTACCTTGGCCAGCGCGCCCTGCATGCCTTCCATGCCTGCGTTGCTCTGGTCCAGGCGGCGCAGGCTCTGCTGAACGGATTCTTCCAGCTGGCCTGAGAACTCACCCACGGCATGGGTCACCAGTTCGATCTCGCCGGTGGCCTGGGCGGTTTTCTCGGCTAATTGCTTGACCTCATCGGCCACCACGGCGAAGCCGCGGCCGGCCTCGCCCGCGCGGGCGGCCTCGATGGCGGCGTTGAGCGCCACAAGGTTGGTCTGGTGGGCAATGTCCTGCACGGCGGCGGTGAGCGCTCGGATCTGCTCGACGTAGCCTGCGAATTTGGCGTGGTTGCGGGTCATGCCCGACAGCGCGCTGCGCAACAGGCGCAGCTGGCCGTCGAGTTCGGCGACATTGCTCGAACCCTGGTCGCGCGCCTGGGCGATGCCGGTAATGCCGGCATGGCTGGCATCGAGCGCGGTGGAAATCCTGGCGCCGGTATCCGTCAATCGACCGACGCTGTCACGCGCGTCGTCGACGCAGCGGGTCAGCTCCACCAGCTGGGTACCCACCGCCTGGGCACCGGACAATACCAGGCCCTGCTGCTCGAGCGCCTGGGTGGCGGCCGAGGGCGCGGTGCGCGGTTTTGGTGTCGCCAGCAGCGGCGCAAGTGCCCGTGCCGCCCGCGGAAATTGCTTGGAAAGCGACTTGGCGCGGCTCGCATCGCCGGCGGCAAGCGCCTGGGCGATCTGCTCGACCTGCTGACTCCAGATAAGGCTCATAGATAACGACGGCTCCGAGGGTGTCCCCTTACATCGACAAAGGGGCGCGAGACTTGAGGAAGCAAGGCATGTGCCAAGCAAGCCCAGCCTTCAGTTCTCCCCGGCCCCGGCCGATAAGCCGCCATCCCAAGCATGGATTGAACCCAAGCATGTCCGGCCCGCTGCTCGAAACCGTTGAACGCTTCACCCGCCTGGCAGGGCACAACCGCGTGGCCATGCTGATGTTCCGCCTTGGCGACGGGCAGGATTTCGGCATCAATGTGTTCAAGGTGCGTGAGGTGATCCGCCGCCAGCGCCTGGAGCGCATGCCCAGCATGCACGAGCTGATCGCCGGCAGTTTCGACTACCGCGGCCAGACCATTCCAGTGATCGACCTGGCCCGGGCCATGGGTTATCCGCCGCTGGCCGATCACCCCGAGGCGCACTTCATCGTGACCGAGTTCAGCCGCAGCGTGCAGGCTTTCCTGGTGTCCGATGTGCAGCGCATCGTCCATTGCGACGGCGCGGCCATGGCCGCGCCGCCTCCATCGCTGGGCTACGGCCCCCGGGTCAACGCGGTAACCCGGCTGGATGGCAACCTGCTGGCCATCGTCGATGTCGAGCAGGTGCTCGCCAGCATCGAGCCTGCCAAGGTGGAATTGTCCTCGCGCATCGGCAGTGTTCCGGGTGATGCCCGGCGGCGCCCGCGCAGGGTGCTGGTGGCGGATGATTCGATGGTGGCCCGTACGCAGATCGTGGAACTGTTCCGCCAGATGAACCTGGAATGCGTGGTTGCCAACGATGGCCAGGAAGCCTATGAAAGGCTGGTGGCGCTGGCCGAAGGCGACAGCGACGACAACGTGGCCATGGTGATCTCGGACATCGAGATGCCGCGCATGGACGGCTACGCGCTGACCCGCGCCATCCGCGAGGACGATCGCCTGAAAGACATGAAGGTGCTGCTGCACAGCTCGCTCAGCGGCGTATTCAACGAGTCGATGGTGAACCAGGTAGGCGCCGACCGATTCATCGCCAAGTTCCAGCCCGACATACTTGCCGCGGCCGTGGTGGAACTCCTGCCTGCTGAAGAACCCGTTCGCTGGGCGTCGTTGTAGCCGAAGGCTTCCATAGGCCCCGAGCGTCTGAATTCCGGCGCCCCTGTCGCGCCGGAAAAATGCCACTGATCAAATAATGCTATATAGATCAGTAAGTTAATAACTGGCACAGCTCTTGCTCAACGAACTCCGTCATCCCACGGGGCTCTCGCATGAGCAACTTCACCGACAACATGTTCGGCATCCACACCCAGGCCCTCGGCCTGTGGCAGAAGCGTGCCGAGGTGATTTCCTCGAACCTGGCCAACGCGGACACGCCCGACTACAAGGCGCGTGACGTCGATTTCCGCAAGGCACTGATAGCCGCCACGGGTTCAAGCGAAGGCGGCAACCTTCAGATGACAGCCACGTCTGAAAAGGACCTCGGGGGCGTAGGGGCCCTGCCTGGTCACGAGCCGCTCGCCTACCGCGTGTCCACCCAGCCCACGATGGACGGCAATACCGTCGATACCCAGGTCGAACAGGCCCAGTTCGCCGGCAACGCCGTGCACTACCAGGCTTCCTTGAGTTTCATCACCGCGCAGATCCGCATGATGCGCACCGCCATCAACGGAGGCAGCTGATGAGCCTTTTCAATATTTTCGATGTGGCCGGCACCGGCATGGCCGCGCAGTCGATGCGCCTGAATACCACGGCCAGCAACCTGGCCAACGCCGACACCGTCGCCGGCAGCCCGGAAGCGGCCTACCGCGCGAAGTCGCCGCTGTTTTCGGCCGCCATGGCTGGGCAGATGGGCGGCATCGGCGCCGGTGGTGACGCCGACAGCGCGATGGGCGGGGTGAAGATCCTGGGCGTGAGTGAAAGCCAGGCGGCCGTTGATTCGCGCTACGAGCCAGGCAATCCGCTTGCCGACGCCGAGGGCCGCGTCTATGCCAGCAACGTCAATCCGATCGATGAACTGGTCAACATGATTTCCGCCTCGCGTTCGTACCAGAACAACGTCGAGGTCATGAACACAGCCAAGCAGCTGATGTTGAAAACCCTCGACCTCGGCAAGTAGGAATTCCCATGAGCACCGTTGATACCAACAACACCACCAACAATTCGAACTCGTCGTCGTCGTCGTCTTCTTCGTCGTCGTCCTCAACCGGCGCGATGTCGCAGAGCGACTTCCTGAAGCTGATGGTGGCCCAGTTGCAGGCGCAAGACCCGACCAACCCGGTCGACAACCAGCAATTCGCCTCGCAGATGGCGCAGTTCTCCACGCTGTCGGCGACGCAAGACCTGAATACCACGGTGACCTCGCTGGCCAGCCAGCTAACCAGTGCCTCGCAGACCAACCAGGTGCTGAGCTCCGCGAACCTCGTCGGCCGCGATGTGATGGTGCCGGCCACCACCACCGCCTACGACGGCAGCACTGCCACCAAGGGTGCAGTGAATGTAGCCACGGCAGGCGCCGTGGTGATCAAAATTACCGATGCGTCCGGCAACGCCGTACGCACGATCAATCTCGGAACCCAGAGCGAGGGCCTCTCGCAGTTCACCTGGGATGGCAAGGACGACAGTGGCCAAGCCGTCGCAGCGGGAACCTACACGCTTGCGGCCACCGATGCAGGTACCGCAGCCAATACCTTCCTCTCCGGCACTGTGACCGGCGTGGGGTATGGCGGTTCTTCCGTCGGCACCTACCTGCAAGTGGCTGGCGTGGGTGGCGTACCGCTTGCCCAGGTCGCGCAAATTCTCTGACGCATTTCGAATTCAAATCCGAGGAACTGACCCATGGCACTTAATACCACCCTGACCGGCATCAACGCCGCGCAGTCCGACCTGAACGTGATCTCCAACAACCTGGCCAACGCCAACACCACCGGCTTCAAGGGCTCGCGCGCCGAGTTTGCCGACGTGTTCGCCGTGACCGGCGACAACATCAATGCCACGGCTGTTGGCTCTGGCACGCGCATGACCGACGTGGCCCAGCAATTCCAGCAGGGCGACATCGAGAACACGACCAACAGCCTGGACTTCGCCATCTCCGGCAACGGCTTCTTCACCGTCAATACCGGCGACGGCCTGGCCTATACCCGTGCGGGCAACTTCCACAAGGATTCATCGGGCAACGTGCTTACGCAGGAAGGCTACAACCTTCAGGTGTATCCGCCCAATGCCACCGGCGGTTTCGATACCAGCACGCTGAAGAACCTCAACCTGACCACGGCGCAGAGCTCGGCCAGCGCCACCTCCAAGGCCGCGATCAGCGCGAACCTGCCATCCAGCGCGACACTGCCCACCGGCACGCCGTTCAGCACGTCCGATTCGACCAGCTACAACAACACCACCACCTTCAACATTTACGACTCGCAGGGTGGCTCGCACGCGGCCACCGTGTACTACGTCAAGACAGGTACCAATACCTGGGACGCCCACATGTTCATGGACGGCCAGGATGCCGGCACCCAGCCGATGACTTTCGATTCGACCGGCAAGCTGACCACGCCCGCCAACGGCGCGCTGGCTTTCAACCCGGTGGACTTCGGCAACGGTTCCAACCCCGTCACCATGACCCTGGACATGAGCAACACCACCCAGTTCGGCACGGATTTTTCCGCAGGCTCAGTGGACAAGGACGGCAACGAGGCAGGCACGCTTTCTTCCATCGACGTGGATTCGAAGGGTGTGGTTACCGCGTATTACTCCAACAACCAGACCGCGCAGCTGGGCCAGGTGGCGATGGCGAACTTCGCCAACCTGCAGGGCCTGCGCCAGGTCGGCAACACCACCTGGCTTGCCAGCGGTGATTCGGGCACGGCTGTGATGGGCAGCTCCGGCACCGGCCAGTTCGGCACCGTGCAGTCCGGCGCGCTGGAGAGTTCTTCAACCGCCGATACCACCAGCCAGCTGGTGGACATGATCAAGGCCCAGCGCAACTACCAGGCCAATGCCCAGGCATTGACGGTGGACAACACGCTGGCCAGCACGCTGTTCAACGCGATCTCGCGCTAAGCAATAAAGCGATAAGGGTCTTCAGCCATGGATCATTCCATCTACGTCGCGATGACCGGGGCCTCGCAGATCATGCGGGCCCAGGACGCGGTCAGCCACAACCTTGCCAATGCCAGCACCACCGGCTTCAAGAGCGAGCTGACATCGTTCACGTCCGTGCCGGTGCTGGGCGATGGCCAGAAGACACGTATCAACGCCGTGGCCTATGGCCTCGGCAACGACATGACCCAGGGCTCGTTGCAGTCCACCGGCCGCGCGCTCGACATCGCAGTGCGTGGCCCGGGTTTCATCGCCGTGCAGGCACCGGACGGCTCTGAAGGCTACACCCGGGCCGGTGACCTGCAGCTCACCGCCGATGGCACGCTGACCGACTCGAAGGGCAATCCGGTGGTGGGCGGTGGCGGTCCGATTACGTTGGCCAATTCGACAAAGCTGCAAATTGGCGAGGACGGCACGATTTCTGCAGTACCCCAGGGACAGGGTCCGGAAACCGTCTCCACCCTGGATCGCATCAAGCTCGTATCGGGTGATACGGCGATGGTCCAGGGCACAGACGGCCTGATGCATACGGCAGATGGAACAACGGCCCCGGCCGATGACACCGTCCGCCTGGCGACAGGGACGCTGGAGGGCAGCAACGTCAATGCATCGGCGGAGCTGGTGAAGATGATTTCCCTGTCCAGGCAATACGAAATGGCAGTGAAGTCGATCAAGACGGCGGAAGACAACGCCGATTCGTCCCTCAAGTTGCTGTCGGCAAATTGACGCTTAAGCGGTAAGTACACAGGAGTCCGCCATGTTTTCCTCACTCTGGATTGCCAAGACCGGCCTCGATGCGCAGCAGACGCGCATGGATGTCATCTCGAACAACCTGGCCAACGCGAACACCACGGGCTTCAAGAGCTCGCGGGCATCGTTCCAGGACCTGATGTACCAGAACAAGGGACAGCCTGGCGGCCAGACCACCGAGCAGACCCAGTCGCCGACCGGCATGATGATCGGTACCGGCGTACGTGTAGTGGGCACCCAGAAAATCTTCACCCAGGGTGGCAGCACGCAGACCGGCAATTCCTACGACGTGGCCATCCAGGGCAACGGCTTCCTGCAGGTCTCCATGCCCGACGGTTCGCTTGCCTATACCCGCGACGGTTCGCTGCACCCGGACAGCAACGGCCAGTTGGTGACCGACGACGGTTATCCGATCGAGCCGGCGATCACGCTGCCGCCGAACACCACATCGCTCACCATCGGCACGGACGGTACTGTTTCGGCCGTGTCCGGTGCCACGAACGCCACGACCACCATCGGCACGCTTCAGCTGGCCGACTTCACCAACCCCGCCGGGCTTCAGTCGAAAGGCCAGAACCTTTACCTGGAAACCGCCTCCAGCGGCACGCCGCAGACCGGCCAGCCGGGCCTGAATGGCATGGGCACGCTGCTGCAGGGTTCGCTTGAATCCTCCAACGTGAACGTGGTGGAAGAGATGGTGAACATGATCGAAACCCAGCGCACCTACGAAATGAATTCGAAGTCGATCAGCGCTGTTGACAGCATGCTCCAGTACATCAACGAGAAAACCTGATAAATCGCCATGAAAGCCTCCTCCTTCATCCTCCGTTTGAGCCTGCTGGCGTTCGCCGCCGCGCTCAGCGGTTGCGGCATGCAGAACACCCGCGCCCACGACGATGCCGAATGGGCTGCCACCGCGCCGATCGAACCGGTGGCGACACCCGCCAGCAACGGCTCGATCTACCAGGCCGACCAGAACATGGAGTTGTTCAACGACGCCAAGGCGCATCGTGTGGGCGACATCCTTACCGTGAACCTGGTTGAATCCACCCAGGCCAGCAAGAAATCGGCAACCGCCACCAGTAAGTCGGACAAGACCTCCATCGATGCACCGACGGTGCTGGGGCACACGCTCAAAGTAGGCGGCGTTGCCGCAAACATCGGCACCGACGGCGACCGCAGTTTCGACGGCTCCGGTTCCAGCTCGCAAAGCAACCAGCTTTCCGGCCAGCTGACCGTTACCGTGGCCCAGCGCCTGGGGAACGGCAACTTGCTGGTGCGCGGCCAGAAGTGGCTGACCATCAACCAGGGCCAGGAATTGGTGCGCATCTCAGGCATCGTTCGTGCGCAGGACATCGCCCAGGACAACTCCGTGCTGTCGACCCGCGTGGCCGACGCGCGCATCACTTACGCGGGCAAGGGTGCCCTGGCCGACGCCAACACCCAGGGCTGGCTCTCGCGCTTCTTCAGCTCGAAGTGGATGCCCTTTTAGATGAACACCTTCACGCGCAAGCTCATCTCAACACTCGCGTTGGCCGGCATCATCGTGGCGCCGGTGCACGCCGACAAGATCCGCGACCTCACCTCGGTGGCGGGTGTGCGCAGCAACCAGCTGATCGGCTATGGCCTGGTAGTGGGCCTGGATGGTTCGGGCGACCAGACCACGCAGGCGCCGTTCACCACGCAGAGCCTTGAGAACATGCTGCAACAGTTCGGCATCTCGGTGCCGGCCAACGCGCGTCCGCAGCTGAAGAACGCTGCCGCCGTGATGGTCACCGCGGACCTGCCACCGTTCGCCAAGCCCGGCCAGATGATTGACGTTACCGTGGCATCCATCGGCAACGCCAAGAGCATCCGTGGTGGTCAGCTGCTGATGACGCCGATGCGCGGTGCCGACGGCAACGTTTACGGCATGGCCCAGGGCAGCGTGGTGGTCGGCGGCGCCAGCGCCAGCGGCAAGAGCGGGTCTTCCGTGCAGATCAATATTTCCTCGTCGGGCCGAATTCCCAACGGGGCCAGCGTCGAGCGCGCGGTGTCTTCAAGCTTCGGCCAGGGCGGCCCGATGGTGCTGAACCTCAATACTCCGGATTTCACCACGGCTGCCCGTGTGGCCCAGGCCATCAACGGCACTTACGGTGCCGGCACGGCCCAGCCGATGGACGGTGGTTCGATCGCCGTGCGCGGCCCGGCCGAGCCTTCGCAGCGCGTGGCGTGGCTTGGCGCGATCCAGGGCCTGGAAGTAACGCCCGGCGATGCGCCGGCCCGCGTGGTGGTGAATTCCCGCACCGGCACGGTGGTGATCGGTTCGGACGTGCGTGTAAGCGCCGCCGCCGTGGCCCACGGTTCGATCCAGGTAACGATCAGCGAGAACCCGCAGGTAAGCCAGCCCGGTCCATTCTCCAACGGCACCACCCAGGTGGTGCAGAACTCCTCGGTGAGCATTTCCGAAGACGGCGCGCACATGTTCAAGTTCGGCCCGGGCGTGAGCCTGGACCAGATCATCCGCGCGGTGAACCAGGTGGGCGCAGGCCCGAGTGACTTGATCTCCATCCTGCAGGCGCTCAAGCAGTCGGGCGCCCTACATGCTGAGCTGGTGGTGATCTGACGCCATGGCCGCCGGCAACGTCACCGCGAACAACGTTGGAACCTGGACAGACCTGTCCGGGTTCAACGCGTTGCGCGCGAGCGCGCAGTCCGATGCCAAAGCTGCGCTGCCGGTCGTTGCCAAGCAGTTCGAAGCCATCTTCACCCAGATGATGTTGAAGTCGATGCGCGCGGCCACGCCGTCCGACGGCCTGATGGACAGCCAGGGCCAGGACCAGTGGACGGATCTTTACGACCACCAGTTGTCGGTGAGTCTGTCCAAGGGCAAGGGTCTGGGTATCGCCGATATGCTGGTGAAGCAACTCGGTGGTACGTCCGCCGAGCAGCAGCTCGCCGCCCAGGGCGCAGGCAGCACTTCTACCGGCAGCGACTGGCAGGACAAGGTCGCGGCACTTGCCGGTTCCGTCGGCGCCGTCGGTTCGGCCGTGAAGAAGTGGGTGCCGCAGGATATCCAGCAATTCGTCAAGGATCTCGCCCCGCACGCCATTGAAGCTGCCAAGAAACTCGGCGTTTCCGTACGCGTGGTGCTGGCCCAGGCGGCGCTTGAAACGCAGTACGGCAAGCACATGCCCAAGTCGAGCAACGGCGACTCCAGCTTCAACCTGTTCGGCATCAAGGCAGGCTCCAGCTGGGACGGCGGCAAGGTGAACGTACCCACCGTGGAATACGAAGGTGGCGTGGCGGTGCGTACGCGCGCAGCATTCCGTGCCTACGATTCACCGTCGGGCTCGTTCTCCGACTATGCCGACATGGTCGCCAACAGCCCGCGTTATGCAGCCGCCGTAGGCAAGGGCGACGACGCCTACGGTTACGCCAAGGCGCTGGTCGCCGGCGGGTATGCCACTGACCCATCGTATGCCAGCAAGGTTGCGGCGATCGCCAACAGCGACGGCATGCGCCAGGCACTGGAAGCACTCAAGCAGTCCGTTTCGGCGGCCATCCCGTGAACGGCGCTTCATAAGGAACAACCATGGCCAACATGCTTACCACCGGCATCTCGGGGCTGAACGCCGCGCAGATCGCGCTGACCACCGTCGGCAACAACATTGCCAATGCGGGTACCGACGGCTACAGCCGGCAAACGGTCTCCCAGGTCGAGCGCATCTCGCAGCAGAACGGCAAGTTCACCATCGGCAACGGCGTGGACGTGGCCTCGGTGCAGCGCTCCTACAGCGCGTACCTGACCACGGCAATGTGGTCGTCCACCGCGAGTCTTTCGCGCGCAAGCACCTTCAACGACCTCACCACCACGCTTAACAGCGTGCTGAGCGGTAGCGGCGACATTCAAGGCTCACTCGATTCGCTCTACGCCGCCTTCAGCACCGTGGCCAACGCGCCGTCCACCAGTTCCGGGCGGCAATCGCTGCTCGGTAATGCGGCCAGCACCGCCACCATGTTCAACACGCTCGGCCAGCAGATGGCGGCCCAGCAGACGTCGGTAAACAAGCAGATCAGCAGCACCGTCGACAGCATCAACAGCGCGACGTCGGCGATCGCGGCACTGAACAAACAGATCAAGCAGGCGGGCAGCGGCGCCGCGCCCAACGACTTGCTCGACCAGCGTGACGCGCTGATGAACCAGCTTTCAGGCCTGGTGGGCGTGAGCGCGGTGACAGAGTCCGACGGCACCATGAGCATCTACTCAAGTGCGGGACAGACGCTTGTTACCGGCAACACCTCGTTCAATCTCAAGGCCGTGCCGGACCCTTACGACGCCTCGCGCACCAACATCGCGGACAGCGCCGGCAACGACATCACCACCAAGCTCAGCGGCGGCTCGCTGGGCGCCATGCTCGACTATCGCAGCACGGTGCTCGACCCGGCGCAGAACGCGCTGGGCCAGGCGGCCGTGGCGTTGGCGTCCAGCGTTAACGCCCAGCAGGCCAAGGGCCTGGACCTCAACGGCAACCTGGGCGCGCCGATCTTCAGTATCGGTTCGCCGGCGGTGTCGGGGTCGACGAGGAACACCGGAAGCGCCACCGTCGGCGCCACCATCAGCGACGTGTCGGCCACCACCAGCTCCGACTACATCATGACCTACAACGGCGCCAGCTGGGGCCTGAAGACCACCGGCGGGCAGAACGTTGCGCTTACATCCAATCCTGACGGCTCGTACTCCGCCGACGGCATGACCTTCAGTGTTTCCGGCACAGCCGCCGCGGGTGACAGCTTCAAGATCCAGCCGACGCGCAACGCCGCCGGCTCGCTCAGCGTGGCGATGACCGACCCCTCGCAGATCGCCGCTGCCTCAGCGCTCACCACCTCCGCCGCCACGGCCAATACCGGCGCGGCGACGGTCGGATCGGTAAGCGTTTCCGACCCCACCAACGCCGGTGTGCTTGCCGGGGCCACGATCAGCTTCACCTCGCCCACGGCCTATACGATCACCGATGCCGGTGGGGCCACCATTGGTGGCGGCGCGTATACGTCCGGCCAGCCGATTACCGCCAACGGCTGGAGTGTCACCCTCTCCGGTACGCCGGCCGCCGGCGACAGCTTCGGCGTGGCGAAGAATGCCAATGGCCTGAACGACAACGGCAACGCGCTGAAGATGGCGGCGTTGTCCGACAGTGGCGTGCTGTCCGGCGGCAAGGTGAGCGTGGTGGATGCCTACGCCAACCTGACCACGCAGATCGGTAGCGCCGGTGCCCAGGCCGCCACCAACCTCACTACCCAGACCGCCCTGAATAACCAGGCGGTGTCTGCGCAGCAGAGCGTGTCGGGAGTGAACATCGATGAGGAAGGGGCCAACCTCGTGAAGTACCAGCAGTCTTACCAGGCGTCCGCGCAGATTATCGCCGCAGCGCAGACGATTTTCACCAGCCTCATGAACGCACTCGGGTAACGGCCATGTCCATACGCATTTCAACCGAATGGTCGTACCAACAATCGCTGACCACGATGATGGCCCAGCAGGCCGCGGTGAACGCCTCGCAGAACGAGGTCACTACGCAAAAGCGCATCAGCGTGGCGTCCGACGATCCTGCAGGTGCCGGCAAGGCCATCTCCCTGAGCCACATGATGGCCGGGCAGCAGCAGTATTCCGACAGCATCGACAGCGCCAATACGCGCATGTCGACCGAAACCACCACGCTCGACTCCGTTACCAATCTGCTTGACTCCGCGCGCACCCTGGCACTGCAGTCGATCAACGGCAGTCTGGCCGACGCGGACCGCAAGAGCATCGCCACTAATCTCACACAGATCCGCGATCAGCTGCTGCAGTTGGGCAACACCGCCGACAGCAACGGCGACGCCCTGTTCGGCGGCACCAGCGGCACGTCTACGCCGTTTATCCAGAACACCGATGGATCGGTAAGTTACACCGGCACCGATAGCCAGCTATACGCGTCGATTGGCTCGGGCCTGCAGATCGCCACCGGTGATACCGGCAGCAGCATCTTCATGAACAATGCCAACGGCAACGGCACGTTCAACGCCTCGGCCGCCTCGGGTAACACCGGCAGCCTCGTGGTGGGCGCAAGCTCGGTCACTGATGCCACCGCTTATGCCAACGGCATGGCCAGCAACGGCAGCTATACGATCAGCTTCGATGGCGCGGGCAACTGGACCGCGAAGGACGCTGGCGGAAACCCGGTGGTGGATGCCGGCGGCAACCCCGTGGGCGGCACCTACAAGGACGGCGACAACATCAGCTTCAACGGCATGACCATCGCCATGACCGGTACGCCGGCGGCTGGGGATACCGTGGCCGTGGGCAAGAGCCAGGACCAGGACATCTTCGGCACGCTCAATAACATGATCAACGCGTTGAACAGCGGCGCCAGTGGCGCCTCGTTGAACAATGTGATGAATGGGCAGATCCAGGCGCTTGATTCCACGCAGTTGGCTGTTACCAACACGCAGGTGTTGGTGGGCGCACGGATGAATACGCTCGATCAGCAGAGTTCGGCGTATTCTGACCTGAAGGTTGCTTACACCAATGCGCTGACGGCGGTGACGGATATCGATCCTGCCACGGCGATCAGCCAGCTGTCGCTGCAGTCGGCGGCACTTAGTGCATCGCAGCAGGTTTTTGTGAAGGCGCAGCAGCTGACGTTGTTCAATTACATCAAATAGATTCTAACCGCCGCGATTTTCAGTCAGTTACGGGTTTCCGCATCAAAGGGTACTGCGTAAGTTAGGCACTCGCGCCAACGTAGGCGAGTACCTGGTGAGGTAGGTCTTGGTGATCGGAACGCTATTACCCATTGTCATCGCTCTTGGCGGTGGAGTGATCATTGGCCAGGTGTGCGGCCGCGGCGTCAGGGCGCTGGCGTCGAAGATGATTGTTCCTTGCGTGTTAATGCTCATGTTCCTCGTCGGCCTCGAAGCCGGTCTGGTGCTTGCCAACATGCCACTGCTTGGCTGGTTGGTGCGAACGGCGTTCGCGCTTGCCCTGTTCTCGACCCTTGCCTCGGTCGCGCTTTGCGCCCTGGCCTTTCGCACGACGTTCGGCATTGGGTCCGTCTCGAACGACGGTAGCCGCCTTTTCCGGGCGATGCGCCTGGTCTTCGATTGCATCGCACCGCTTGCGGTCGTGGCCGCTGGTGTTCTGGCGTCGCGCATGGCCTTTTTTGCCATTGATGGGGAGGCTATTGCCGCGGCTACTTACTGGTTCCTGCTTTTCCTGATACTTCTTGTCGGTGTTGACTTGTCGATGGTGAAGTTGGGGCGTGAAAGTTTGACCTGGAAGATCATGCTGGTTCCAGCATTGGTGCTCGCCGGTTCCGCGCTCGGGGGTGTGGCGGCTTCTTTCGTCATGGAAGAGCCATTGCGAATCACCCTCGCGCTTTCTTCTGGATTTGGCTGGTTCTCGATGTCGGGGCCGCTGGTGTCAACCTTCCTGGGCTCGTCGTATGGAACCATGGCGCTCCTGACGGATCTCTTTCGCGAGTTGATGGCGCTGGTTCTGCTTTACGCCATGGGTCGCCGGATGCCTGTGGCTGCGGTGGCAAGCGGCGGAGCGGCGGCCATGGATTCGGTTCTGCCAATCATCAGGGTTACGTGTCCGCCGGCAATCGTGCCTGTGGCGGTTGTGACGGGCCTCGTACTGACGATCGCCGGACCCATGCTGATTTCTTTTTTGCTGCTGCCGTTCGCGATCGGCGGCCAATGATGTTCGGTGCCGGGCTCATGGCCCGGCGCGCAGCGCCTCGATCGGGGCCAGCCGCGCAGCTTTGATCGCCGGCCAAAGCGCGGCCAGCTGACCGACCACGACAACCAGCAGGCAGCAACCAAGCACCTGCGGTCCCGGCAGCCGATCCACGCCATAGCGGGTCCATAGCCACGCATTCAGACCGAACGAGGCTATGGCGCCGGCAACCACGCCGGTGCAGCACAGCAAAGCGTTTTCGGTAAGGAAATAACCGACGATGGCCGCACGTGTTGCCCCCAGCGCACGACGAAGGCCGACCTGGCCACGCCGGCGCACTACCCAGAAGCTGGTCAGTCCGATGATGCCCAAGGCGGTAATCACTACCAGCACAGCGGTGACGATGGCCATGGCAATGGCCAGGCCGCGGTCCTTCGCATAGGCCGTGGCGCGGATCTCGGCGAACGGCCGCAGGCGGCCGAAGATGCGATTGGCATTGGCATGCACCAGACTGGCCTTCGCGGCCGCCATGGTTGCGTCCAGCGCATCCGGGTGGGCGCGGATCAGGTACGCGCCACCGACTCCCGCCGCGCGTACAGGCAGCAGGATTGAGGCTTCCGCCGTGGCCGGGTCCACGCTTTCAGCGGCGGCCGGTGTCTGCAGGCGCACGATCACGCCGATCACGGCAATGGGCTTGGTCGGATCCGAAGCCAGGTAAAGCGTCTTGCCCACGGCTGCCTGGTCGCCATAGAGTCGATGGGCCAGGAAAGATGTAATGATCGCCACCGGCGGCAGCGGCCCGCGGTTGTAGGCGCCGTCGAAGACATCATTGGCGGTGAAGTTCCTTCCTGCGATGAGGCGCAGGCCCAAGGTTGGGATTCCGTGGCCGTCCATCGCGTAGATCTTGCCGTAGCCCTGGCTAGCCTTGGCCGCGGCCTCACCCGGCGCCAGTCCGATGCCTTCTGCCCAGCCGCCGCCGTGCAGCGGATAGGAATTCGTCGCCACGGCGTCTACCACGCCAGGCGTGCCGCGCAAGGCGGCCAGGTCCCGGGCTACGCTGGGCAGCGTGCCGTCGTCATTGGTGTAGCGATAGCCCAGGGCGAACAGGCCATCTTCCTGCATGCCGGTGGGCCGCAACACCAGGCTGGCGCGGTCGACGACCACCGAGAGCACATTGCTCAAAATGGCCAGGGTCAAGGCCACCTGGACCACTACCAGCGCGGCCCCCATCCGGTTGCGCTTGAGCGCGGAGACAATCGGCCTGATCGCCACGGCTCAACCCCCCTTCATCTGCAGGGCCGGTGCTGTTCGCATCGACCTCCATGCCGGATAGGCGCCGGTGCTGACCGTCGCTACCACGGCCACCAGCAACGTCACCACCAGCATCGTCGCGTCCATCTGCGCGATCCGCCCCATGCCATCGGGAAACAATTCGCGCAGGCAACGCAAGGCCAGGTCGGTGAGCACCAGGCCCAGTACGCCGCCGGTGACGCCGAGCACACCCGACTCCACCAGGGCCTGGCCAAAGATCGCACGCGCGCTCGCGCCCAGCGCACGACGCACGCTGTACTCGCCGGCCTTGACCATGGCCTTGGCCAACATCAGCCCCAGGGCGCTGCACAGGCAGATCAGGAAGAACCCGAAGGCCACCAGCAAGGCCAGGCGTGCGTCATCGGGTACCACCTTACGCGCGGCCAGCCAGTCCGGGACATCGCGCAAACGAATATTTGGCGCCCAATTGAAACGACCGGCATGCTGCTGGTCGCGGGCGTAGTTCACAAGGTCCAGGCGGTAGGCCTGGGCATCGGCCGCCGTCGGCAGCTCGGCCCAGTACTGCAGCCAGACGCATTCGGAGCGCAAGAGGTCGGTGAAGCTCTCGCCCCGTGGGCCGGCATCGCAATACTCGTACGCCGAGGTGGACATCTCCCGGTCGAGCGTCCAGCGCAACGGCAGGAAGACATCCTCGCCTTCATCGAAGCTGCTGACGGTCAGGTCGTAGTAGTGCGGCTTGGGGTCCCACGCACCCATCACGCCGATCACGCGATAGGCATGGCCATCGAGTTGAAGCGACTGACCGACGCTATTGACGCCACCGAACACTTCCTCGTTGAGCTTCTGGCTGATCACCACCTGGGCCGCACGGCCGTCGTCGCTGTTATCGGACCAGGCAGCGCCGAACTGCATCGGTACCTCGAACATGGCGAAGAAATCCGACGTGGTCGCGCGGCCGAACACCGTATGCGGCTTGATCGAGGGATTGGCCGGCTGCAACACCATGCTCACCTCGTGCATGGCCACCTGGCGGTGGGCAGCATGGCGGGCCAGCAGGGCGGAGGCATCGCGCCAGGTCACCTGCTGTGGGGGTTCATCGTCGCCCGGCTTACGGCTGCTCGGGCCGCCGTTGTCCAACTGCACGGCGAACAGCTGGGAGGACTTCCCGGGAATGGGATCGCGCGACATCACGTAGAGCACGGTGTAGGCAGTCATCGTCAAGGCAACGCCCAGTCCGATGGCGCCGACGATCAGCAATGTCAGGCCAGGCTGCCGGCGCATCCCCACAGCGGCCAGGCGGCCGTAGTATCCGATCATGTCTTTCACCCGGAAGACTCCCCGGATGAAGCATAACTGCATTCATCATCCCCAGGGCGACACGACGCAGAACGGATTGCCTGAGTCCTGTAAGGTAAGCCGCAAACAAGGGGGGATGCTCTGTGTACTTTGTTTTTAAGTTGGCGAGGACGAATGTCGTTTCAAAATCGGGCCGGTTTTTGACCGTGCTGGCGATGACTTCGATAACAGCCGGTTGCACGCGACCGATGTCACCAGGTCCTACCGGGGAACAACACCGATCATCTACCGGCGAAGCAAACGTCCGCGCCAATGTGCCCGAAGGCTTGCCCCGATATGAGCTCGTCTCCAGCCAGACAGCTTCAGGATCCGATCCCATCAGCGTGAATGCGCCCGCTTACCCTGCAGCTGTTCTCTCCAGCTGCCCACCCCCGATCACCATCCAGGCCCTGGTTGTCGTCGATGGTGATGGGAACGTAACCTCCGTTCGCATCGATGATCAGGATTCGCCCGACCCGACGCGAAAGATTTTCATCGACGCTGTCCGAAGCACGGCAGCCACCTGGAAGTTCAATTCGTTGGTGGTCGACCAATGGAAGACTGATGCTCATGGTAAGCGTCAGTTTGTAAGCGAAGAAGAGCGACCTTTTAGCCTGGGTTATGAGTTCCATTTCCAGTGCCGCGCCGGCAAGGCGGACGTGGGCCTGTCCAGATCAGGTTCACGCACCTAGCGCCATCGGACAGTTCCAGAACGCCTTAAAGGGTCTTCGCCTCACTTTGACCAGTTGTCGAGGAAAATATTGCGGATGCGTATTCCTGCCTTGTGCACACACGCCGCCTATCTCGCCGTGATGGCAATAATTCGGATTTAGTCAACACAAACGCACTTTACTCAGCTGATGACGTTCACTCGCATGGGAGAATGGTATGGCTCAGGTAGAACATGTCGACACGCTGATCCTGGGTAGCGGGCAGGGCGGCAAGCTTCTGGCTTGGCACCTGGCTCGATCGGGTCAGCGTGTCGCGGTCGTCGAACGTCAGTGGGTGGGCGGTTCTTGCCCGGCCGTGGCCTGCCTGCCGAGTAAAAACGAAATCTGGAGCGCTCGTGTCGCGCATCTGGTGCAGCACGCCGCCGGGTTCGGCGCAATCACCGGGCCAGTCGTCATCGATATGGTCAAGGTCCGCGAACGAAAACGTGCCATGGTTGAACGCGAAACCGCGTTTCATATTGCAGCATACGTTTCCAGCGGTGCCGAGCTGATCATGGGAAGCGGTCGATTTGTCGGGCCAAAGACAATCGAGGTCGAGCTTAACGATGGCGGGACGCGCACGCTTGGTGGCGACCAGGTGGTCGTCAACACGGGATCGCACGCGGACGTTCCGGATGTCCCGGGTCTGCAAGACGCCGAGCCGCTTACCCACATTGGCGCACTCGAACTCGACTACGCGCCGACACACCTTATCGTGCTTGGTGGTGGCTACACCGGTATCGAACTGGCGCAGGCCTTCCGTCGCTTCGGAAGCCGCGTGACGATCGTCGACAGTGGCCCGCAACTGTTGAGTCGCGAAGATGCAGATGTTGCCCAGGCGATGTTGGGCGTTCTGCGTGGCGAAGGAATCGACGTCATCCTGGGTGCAAAGATATCGAGCGTGGAAGGCTATTCTGGTACAAGCGTGCGCGCACTCATCCGCACCGCTTCGGACGAGCAGACAGTCGAAGGCAGCGACATCCTGGTAGCGGTGGGGCGCATTCCAAATACGGCGGGCATCGGCCTGGAAGGAGCCGGCGTCGAACTGGATGAGCGGGGCTACATTCGGGTGAATGATCGCCTTCAGGCAACAGCGCCGGGTATCTGGGCCATCGGCGAAGTGGCAGGAAGTCCGCAGTTCACGCACGTATCGGTGGACGATTTCAGGATTGTTCGGGATAACATGGCTGGCGGCAATCGCAGCAAGACCGGTCGATTGATCCCGTACACGGTTTTCACGGATCCACCGCTGGCGCATGTCGGGCTGAGCGAACGTGAGGCGCAGCTTCAAGGCATCGCTGTCCGCGTTGCGCGTTTGCCCATGAGCAACGTGCTGAGAACTGAGGCCACTGACGAGACCCAAGGCTTCATGAAGGTGCTCGTCGGTGCGAAGGATGACCGCATCCTCGGCTTCACGATGATCGGATCCGAGGCCGGCGATGTGATGGCTGCCATGCAGATGGCGATCCTGGCCGAGATTCCCTATCAGACGCTCCGCGATGCCGTGATTACGCACCTGACTTTCGCTGAGGGATTCGGGCCACTTCTTTCGAATTTGCCCACTCGCCAGACCGCCTCCTCATGATTGGCGAGCCAGGTAGAAAAATCTGGCGATGTTCGGTCTGGTGACAAGCCCCAACATTCGCTCCACGTTTGCCCGACGCAAGTGTTTGATAGGAAAATCCGGATCGATGCCCTATGCGCCCTGGACCCACCTCAGCAAGGCCTGGGTTGGCGGCGAGAACGCGACCGGACCGGTAATAAGCATGCTGACGATGATCGCACCCACGCCCCAGACATACGCTTTGTGCACCCGGCCTCGCTTGATCACATCGTACGCCGGGCCGGCGAGGCCGAACAAGGCAATCACCCCGAACATCACCATGGGGGCGGCGCGACCGAAGGAATCCATCGGCAGCAGCCGGCCAACGCCAGGCCCGAGGATCGATACGGTGGCGCACATCATCAGCCGGCGATGCCAGTCTGCTGAGCGGCGCAGCGTTACGCCTGCCGTCACCAGGGCGCCGAACACGAGGATGCCGATGGTGTTCATGGCAAGGAAGATGGCCGGCGGAAAAAATGACGGCACCAACTTGTCGTGTATGGCCAGGTACGTCGCGGCCAAGCCCATGACCACCATGGCTGTTGCCAGCACCGCGCCCGCCATGCCAAGACGTCGATGAAGTCGAATCGATCCGCGATAAACCAGCGCCGGCTGCACCACCAACAGCACGACCCAAAGAGAGAAGACCGCGCCGTGGACGAAGAGAAGCACGGGCAAGGTGGGTGATGCGTTTACATCGTCCGGAACCGTACGGGAGAAGCCCGCGATGATCACGGCAGCCATCACCAGCGACAAAGTCAGATAAAAAGCCGGACGTGTCCTTCCGGCGGCGCGAGCGCTCAGGTCAATGATGGACATGACTCTCCCCGATATGGACGCCCCGCGAGAATCGTAACTGACGTAATTCCTTGCGGACAGGCTTTGGGCGACAAAACCGGTGATCCAGACGTCCTATGTCGAAAGTGTTGTGTTGGCCGGGGAGGCCACCTTTAAACGATGGGAACCTGGTTGACGTTGTTCTTCGGGTCCGTCCAGAAGGCTTCGTTCGCGAAGCGTCCGAAAACCTCGCGCGGCAGGATGGGCTGCCGTTCGATCCGCTCTACCTTTGCCCGTACCGAATGCAGGCCGGGCATGCCGACGCGGGCATCGAACTCGTTCGCGTTGTATTGGACATGGTCGAAGTCGTGCTCGAACCAGGGCTCGCCGAGGAACTCATAGACCGCGCGCACGGCCCTGGACGGATCGGCCACCAGGCTTTCGTAGGTCAACAACAGCAGGTGGTCTTTCGCGTACTCGCCGTAAAAGGCGTCCTTGGTTGCCTGATAGGCGAAGCCCACCATGCCCCGGGGATCGGTCAACGCCTCGACGCGCGAGTACACCGTGGTATTGGTATCGAAGCGGAAGATCTTGCTGACACTCACCGGCTGGTTGCGAACCAGTTTCTCCATGCTGTCGAGCACCCAAGCCAACTGGCGGACGCAGGCAACGACCTTCACCCCGGGAAATAGTGTGTCGAGCAACTGCATACGGCTACACCACAATCTGCTGGTGTCGAACACCACGCTGGCATCAGCGTTGACTGAGTAGAAGCTTTCGACCAGGCCGCGCAACATGGCCACGCGTTGCTCGTCGGAGACATCGAACGAGAAATCGTTCTTGCTGCTTGCTTCAGCAATCACCAGGCCCATGATGTCTGCAAGCGGGCTGGTCATGCCTGCGCGAAAGTGCGGATTCTGGTTGAGGATAGCGGCCAGCAACGTGGTGCCGGAGCGTGGCAGCCCGGAAATGAAGTGGAACTTCCGTTGCGGGTTGTTGGCGTCAGGCGTGGCAGGCATCTGGGCTTCTCTCCTATCGAGCGTGGGCAGCAGGGCGGCGCCCGATTTTGGGCGCGGGTGCCGTCGATGCGCGCACGCGCATTTCATATCCTACTTCAACCATACGGGCTTCCCCCTTGTCCAGTACGCGAAGAAGCAGCTCCTCGGTGGCACGCTTGCCCATGTCGCGTACAGGCTGGTGGACGGTGGTCAGCGGTGGCCACACTTGGGTCGCGATGGTGGTGTCGTCGAAACCGCAAATGGACATATCGCCGGGAACCGATACTCCGGCTTCCGCGGCGGCCCAGATTGCTCCGACGGCCATGTCGTCATCGCCTGCAAAAATGGCAGTAGGGCGATTCTTCAGCGCAAGCAACTGTCGGGCCGCGGCTACACCCGACTCGAAGGAGAACCGGCCCTGCACCATGTATTGGGGAATTTCTGCGAGCCCCGCGCGCTTCAAACCGTCCCGATAACCGGCCAGGCGCCAGATGCCGCCCCCGTGCTTGCGGTCGCCGATGATGTGGGCGATGCGGCGGTGGCCCAGCGATACAAGATGGTCCACCATCGCCGCGGCGGCTTCGCGCTCTCGCAGGATAACCCCGATACAGCCCTTCGATTGGCGTGGGGCGATCGAGGCAAACGGCAGGTCGATCTTGCGCAGGTGCTCAAGCAGCTTCGGATGGTCGGTGATGGGGGGTGTAAGGATCAGCCCATCGGGCCGGTGCCGCGAAAGGATGCCCATGACCCGGTCAACGAAATCCGGCGCCGTTGAAACCAGCGGCTGCACCATCATGCTGTAGTGCCTTGCCTCGCATGCTTCGAGCACGCCGGCCTGGACTTCCATGATGTAGCTCGGCGACAGGTTGTCGTAGAGCAGGCCGATCATGAACGACCGGTTCGTCGCCAGGCTGCGCGCCGAGGTGAGCGGCCGGTAGTTGAGTTCCGCAACGGCCGCCATCACTCGTTCGCGTACGGCGTCGCGCACGTTAGGCTCGTTGTTCAGGACCCGCGATACCGTCTTCTTCGAGGTGTCCGATGCCCGGGCGACATCATTGATCGTCACGTGTGCCATGGAAGCCTTTGCTTCTTCAAGGAACGCTCTGTTCCGGTACGTTCCACCCACTGACCTCGACCACCGGTGCGGTGCCTTCCTGCCAGGGGTATCGCGCGGTCAGGACCATCGATTCACCAGGCCAAAGCGTGACGTCATTGTCATTCCACAGTATCGGCAGCGCAAGATCGCCTTTCTGGCCGCGTCTGATCGACACGTGCTGCAGCAGCGCCAACGTACCTGACGACGCCGGGACCGAAAGCGTAACCGTGGTGACGGCATCGCTCCCGTCGCGCCGGGTCGTGGCTTGGACCTGGCTCGTCGCGGGCGGCAGCGAGTGCAGGGCTGTGAAGTCCGCGTACTGCGTCAAGGGCGTCAGGTACCAGTTCGACTTTGCCCAATCGAGAACGTCTTGCCTGGTGGATAGCCAGTAGACGTTGCGGCTTACAGGCTTATCGTCAGAAGCGGAGAGCTCAAGCTCAATGAAGTACACCGAAGAGAGGCCGGAGACGGCCGGGAGTTTCACCAGTTCCCGTGTGTGGTTCCCCTCCAGGTCGATGTCCTGCACACGTTTGTCGTAACGCACGCTACCGTCCAGGTTCCGTACGCGGATGTGCGCCTTAAGGCCATGGACATCGTCAAGCGCGTGGTTCACCAATACGATGCCGTGCGAATCGTACGAGTACTGGATGTGCACCAGCTCGTTGGCTTTCTTGGCGCCGAAATAGGCGCCGGCGGGGTTCATGAAGTAGTCGTATAGATGCCAGTGCAGCGATGGCCACGCATTGTTGAGCATCCAGTAGATCACGCCGGTCGCGGGCTTGGCCGCGTCCATGTGCGCGTTGAACGCTTCGAACTGCGCCCGGGTGTTGTCGTAGTTGTCCAGCTGGGCCTTGGCGACGTAATCGGCAAGGCTGGTGGGCGCGCCATAACGGGCAGCCAGCGCCTTGTCGAACGGCGTCAATACAGCGAATGTCGACCAGTCCGCGGACGCGTGGAATTGCCTCGTCTCCGGATATTTCCACAGTGCTTCCTGCTCCTGCGGCGACAGCATGCGCTGCACGTCTTCCAGCCGGGGAATGTCGGCGCCGGCGCTGACCTCCGAGTCGAAACCAAACGCGCCGCCCAGCTTGTCGGCATACCAATAGGCCGGTGGTATCCAGTCGTACGGTCCGGCCATTTTCAGGCCGGAGGGACCGGCTTGGGCGGTACCCTTGGGGACAGCCGCTGAGATGATGGGCAATGACCAGTCGGCGGCGCGCAGCGCGTCGACGTAAATCTTCGCGATGTCCGGCGGCGGCGGGTTGTCGCTGCCGATCAGGAAGCCGATCACCGATGGATGGTTTCGAAGCAAACGCGCTTCACTGGCCATGGACTCTTCGGCCACCTTCAGGTCGTCGGCATCCCAGGGCCCGCCGCCAGTCTTGGCCGCCGACTCCCACTTATCGCAGCATTCCCATCCGGGCAGGATCATGATGCCGTCGCGGTCGGCCAGGTCGTAGAAGCGCTGGTTCTCAAGCTTGCCTTCGCTGCGGATGGTGTTGAGGCCGAGGTTGCGGACATAGCTGAATTCGGCCTCCATGCGGATGGGATCGTCACGCAGGAACATGTCCGGCGCCCAGCCGCCGCCGCGGATCAGCAAGGGCTTTCCGTTGATGGAGAATTGGCGATAGCTATCCTTGGTGAGGCTGGAACTCACACTACGGATGCCGAATGACGCGGTGGCCCGATCGGATGTCGCGCCGTCGACCGCCGCGGTCATCTCCAGCTTGTAGAGCGGATGTTCGCCCATGCCGATGGGCCACCAGATCTTCGGGTGATCCAATGAAAGACCCGGGGTGGTTTTGGGCGAGAACGAAACGACCTGCGTTTGCCCCGGCTCGAGGTGGACGGATTGTTGCAGGGAAACGCCGGCTGCCATGCCGGTGATCGTCGTGTCATGCGCCACCGTGTCGAGGTTCTTCGCCGTTACCTTCACATCCAGCGTGGCGCGGGTGAGATCGGGCAGGGGCAAGGTTGAACGAACCTGCGGAAAGCTCAACTGGACCGGGCCGGCCTGGACGACGTCCACGCCGCGCCATGGCCCCATATTGTTGTCCGGGGGCGTGGGGTTCCAGTCCACCCAGCCGATGGAGAGGCTGGTCCTTGGGTCGGCAGGATGCATCTGCATCGCCAGGATGTTGCCGCCCGGGTGCACCCAGGCAGTCACGTCGAAATCTCGCACCGGGTACGCTCCGGCGACCGACGCATGGTCGGCCACCAGGTGCCCGTTCACCCACAGGTCGGCGCTAGCGATGATGCCGTTGGTGCGCAGTATCGTGTGCCTTGCGCCCGGGCTCTTCGGCAGGGTGAATTCGGAGCGGTACCACCAGGGCGTCACGAAAAGGTTGCCGCTGGAATCGGGCACCTGCACGGCCCGCAGATTGTCGCTGTAGAACACGTTCTTGTAGGTACCGTTTTCCAGCAACCCGGCCATGACGGTCGCCCGGCCGCTCACCGCGTACCACTCTTTGGTGGTGTAAGACGTGGAGGAAATTTCAGCGCCACCCTGCTGGGCCTTCGCGCTGTCCTGAATCTGCCAGTGATCGATGGCGGTGCTGGAACCGGCATCTCCGGACACCTTGGTGGGGGTATAGGCCGGCTGGGCATAAACGGCCGGCACGGCCCATGCCGCCACCGTGACCATCATCCAAAGCACACGCCTGGCTGGAGTTTGCATGGCGTCATGGGTTCCCAAGATAAGTTTCGCGCACTTCAACGGGTGCGAACGGCCAGGACTGGTTGAGCCTTGCCCAGATCGCAAATACCACCAGCCCGGCGACAATCCACAGGCCGGACAGGATCATCGACATCGTGGTGGCAGAGACATATACGTAGATCCAGCCAAGAACCGCGATCACGCATGGCACCGGATAAAGCCATTGTTTATAGGGACGCTCAAGATCCGGCTGGCGTTTGCGCAAGGTCACAAGCGCGGCAACCTGCGCGATCGACTGCACGATGATCATCGCGGCCAGCAGCATATTGATGACTTCGCTCAGGTTGAAGAACGTGCCAATGGCCGTCACCACGCCCATCGTGAGCAAGGCAATGTGCGGGAATCCATGCCTGGCATGCAGACGCCCGAACACGGACAGGAATACTTTGTCCTGCGCTGCCTGAAAAGGTACGCGTGAGCCACCCAGAAGCCCGGTGAATACCGATGCGAATGCCGTAACGATGATCAGGACGGTCATGACGGCGGCGGCCAGGTGCCCCCAACTGCGTTCCACCACCATCGAGGCCACGGACTTGGACTGGGCAATATCCTGCCACGGCGCCACGCCAAGCACGCTGATATTGAGCAGCAGGTACACGAACATCATCGCGATCACCGAAATGATGATCGATCGAGGCATCGTCTGCCCTGGATCACGCAACTCATCGCCGATGTAGGCCGTGGTGTTGTAGCCGAGATAATCGTAAATGCCGATGATCAGTCCCGCACCGAGTCCGACGAAGAAATGGCTGCCGAACACGTCGGGCGGGTAGGTGAAGGCGAAGGCCGGATTGAAGTTCGAAAAGCCTGCCGCCGCCACGCCGATGATGGAGACCAGCATGATCACCCACAAGGCGATGGTGATCGAACGGACCGATTCGATGCGGCGGTACAGCAGCCAGGTGACGATGGCCGTCGCCACCAGGCTGATGACATGCACCGGCCACCAGCCCAGGTTGGGGAAAAAGAACCCCAGGTACTCCACCATGCCGATGATGCCCGTGGACATCAGCAAGGGAATGGCCAGCAACATCGTCCAGATGAACAAGAAGGGCATCAGCTTGCCGGTGCGGTACTGGAACGCTTCGCGCAGATACACATAGGTTCCCCCCGAACCCGGCATGGCCGCGCCCAGTTCCGCCCAGACCAAACCGTCGGCCATGGCCAGGATCGCGCCAGCGATCCAGCCGATGACCGCCTGCGGCCCGCCCATTGCCGCGACCATGATCGGGATGGTGATGAACGGCCCGATACCGCACATCTGGGTCATGTTGATCGCGGTGCCGGAGAACACCCCGATGGAACGATGGAAGGCGTTGTCGCGACTGGCCGGCGGTGCTCCGCTCACCACTGGCCTCGCACGCCGACCATGAAGCTTCGCTCGGAGAACGTGGAATGCCCAGGCTGGTCAGGCCATACCAGGTAGTACCGCTGGTATTCGTTGGTGAGGTTGGTGCCGTCCAGGAAAATCTCCGCGTACTTGCTGAGCTTGTAAGAGATGGATGCATCCACGTATTTCTGCGGCGCTTCGTACATTTCCAGGCCGGTGATACCGCCCACGCTGTCCATCACCGCGCGACGCGACCGGTAGTTGTACGCCACGCGCGCCTGGAAGCGGTCGTCCTGGTACCACAGGATGAAGTTCCCTGACTTGGTCGAATTGTCCTGGAAGGGAATTTCCTTGCCGGCCAGATCCCTTTCACCGGATTTGCTAGGCGCATATGTGGCGTTGACCTCCATGCCCGTCTTGGACAGGATGCCGGGCAGGAAGGTGAACCCCTGGCGGTAGTCGAACTCCGCGCCTTTGATGCTGTTACCGGTTCCCTGCACCGGTTCGGTGATCACGATGCAATGATTACGTACCACGCCGTCTTCATCGGGAAGGGTGCAGTTGGTCACGCTGCCGTTCTTGATGAAGCTGTCCACGTTGATGCGGAACAGCGCCAGGCTCAGCATGCTGGTGGGATTGATGTAGTACTCGAGCGAGGCACCGAAGTTCCTGGAGCGCCAGGGGTTGAGGTCCGGGTTGCCCGACGAGGTGCCGTCGGCGACGCGGAAGATCGGGCCGGTGGGTGTCTCGCTCAGGCTGTAGTTCAACTGTAGTCCGCCACCCCAGGTGCTCAGGTCCAGTGGCATCATGTTCTTTGAGTACGCCAGCCGAAGTTTCAGGCTGTCGGTCATGTCCAGCGAGAAGTTGGCCGATGGGAGCACGTCCTGGTAACTGCGGTGGGTTTTGTCGATGCCGACATCCTCAGGCTCGTTGCCATACGCGCCCGGGTCGCCGCTCAGATGTTGGGACACATCCAGGTCAGTGCGGATCACGCGCACGCCCACATTGCCGTTGTAGTGCATGCTTCCAAGGTCGCCATCGAAGTCGCCCTGCAGGTAACCGGACAACTCTTTCAACCGTACGCCCCAGGTCGTCCCGGGTTCGGCCACCTGCACGGTACCGGGATAGAGCGACTTCCAATATGAAATGGGGTCGACCAGGGCATCGGGGTTAACGGCCCAGAAGTTGATGCCCGAGCCAAGCAGATTATTGTATTGCTTGAAGTTTTTGGACAACGGCCCGGCGGTATTGGGCATTTGCAGTGCGGACAGCGGCCCGGCACGGAAATAGCCCTGGTCGTTGCCCGCGGTACACGAACCACTGTTGAGGACCACGTCGGCCCCGACGTAGCGCACCAGGCAGCCACCCGGGTCGCTCGCACCCATGCCGGCATAGACGGGTGTTTCCAGGGTCCAGCCGTTGTTGTCGGCACTGCGGATGCTGTTGCGTACGCCAAATTCAAGTTTGAAGCCGTCGTTGAAATCGAACTTGCCGTCGAAACGCAATGCGTTCAGCGCCACCTGGCGGTCGTAGTCGCCAGAGGATTCAAGCGTCTTCATCGTCCAGCCGTTGGGATTGGCGAAATCCGAGGCCAGTGCCGATGGCAGGCCGATCTTGATATAGCGGCCCCGGAAATCCGCGGTTACCGGAATCGTGTTCTGCGCAATGCCGTTGGCGTTGAACACGCGGTTGCCGCCCAACTCTGCCGGGTAGACCATGGTCCCCGGTGGCACGGCGTCGTCGGGCACGCCGTCCTTCAGCACGTTGGGCCATAGGGCGCCGTCCGAATCGGAAATGTTGAGGTCGGTTTCCTGGTTGGACTGCCAAGCCGTGTCACGAATGCCGCGCAAGGTGGCGGTAAAGGGACCGCCGTCATCGTAATCCAGCTGCAGATTGAAATTCTTGGCCACGGAACTTTTCTGGATGATCGACGAATACGATTCCACATCACCCGGCCACTTCTGGTAAACCTGCGTCGTGTAAATGTTGCTGCCTTCCCAGCCGGGCTCCGGTGTGCCGTACGAGCCCAGGGCAGGGTGGCCCGTGTCGCGCGACTGTAGCGGCACGTAGGTGGCACCCTGCCAGTTGGTGGAATTGAACTGGATGCCGACATTGCGATCGTACTGGCGCTGTTGCGAATAGAAGTAATCGCTGGTCAGGCTGAACCCGTTGCCGATGTCCATCTGGAACGATGCATTGCCGGACTTGCGCTTGCGCTGGGTGGTGATCTGGTTGAGGCCGATGTCCTGGCTGCCCATGAACACGCCGCTGGACTTCCCGTCGTGATTGACATCGACGCTCCCATCGGCATTCTGCATGATCTGCGGCGGGATGGGCGCGTCGTTCCACGGAGTGAGGAAGCCGTTGTAACCGCCGGCGCTGGCGGCATTCTCGCCGTTGAGCACCACGCCATACTGGTCCAGGCCCTCGGTGGAACTGGTGCGCCGGGTGTTGGAGAAATCCGCGGCGATCAACAGGCCCCAGCGGCCATGGTCATTGAACGAGATCAGCCCGTTGGCCTCGGGCCCCAGGTGCTGGCTGGTCTTGCCACGCTCCCCGTCGGCCGAATAACTGTAGGTGAATCCGCTTGGTAAATCCCAGGGGCGGTAGGTATGCAGGTCGATGGCGCCGCTGATGCCGCCGTCGGTCTCGTTGGCAGTGGACGACTTGACCACGTCCACGCCATGGAAGAGCGTCGACGGCAGCATGGCGAAGTCTGGCTGCTGTGAGTCGATCTGGTCGGCCGTGATGAACACTTCACCGTTCAACATGGTGCCGACCTGGGGCAGGCCGCGCACGTCCACAGAGGTGCCCACGCCGGCCTCGCGGTTGATCTGCACGCCGGTGACGCGTTGCAGGGAGTCGGTGATCGTCGTGTCGGGAAGGGCGCCGATATTCTCCGCCGTGATGCTGTCCTGGATGTTCGGGGCATCGCGCTTGAGGTCGATGGCGCGCATCTGCGATGCACGGACGCCGGTGACGACCACGGTCGACAAGGTGACGGCATCCTTGTCCTTCTTTGCACCATTTTTACCGGTGGCCGGCGGCGACGCCGCGGGCGTGGCCTGCGCCGTGTCGGCCTGCGGCGCGAGGTTGTAGGGCTGGGTATCGGCCCAGGTGGATGCCGTGGCCGATGCCGACATGACCGCAAGAAGCGACGCGGTGATGGCACATGACAGCGGATGCTTGCGAAGTACGGTGGACATGAGCATTACCCTCGTTGGTGTTGCCTGCCTGACCATGGCCTCACGAGAAGGCCTTTCCCCTCAATGCCACGGCGCGGGGACGAAAAGCCCCGCTTGCCGCTTACTTCGAAAAAACCATTCGCGCCAAAGCCCACTGGCCATCGCGTGGATCGCCGGTGGCGAGAACACACAGGTCGCGGACGCCGGCCCCCGCCGGCACGGTAACTTTTGCGCCAAGACGAACTTGCCCCTTTGCCTGCACTGCGCCCGTCAGCGGGAGGCTGGCCAGCCGCGGTCCCGTGCATGAATCGGCATGAATCTCGAACTCGCCCGCGGCGCTGGCTTTGGGGTGCACCACGGCATTCTTGGCCTCGTCCCCGTCGCGCCATGCGATGCGCTCGACCGTCAACACAACATGATTGATGCCATCGAGTGGTGCCTTCGCCCACAGCCAGCACATATGGCCCAGTTCCAGGGAATAGGTTCGCCTCGCGCCTTTCACCTTGCCTCCGTCCAGGCGGAAGGGCGCCTGGTGGGAGCAGGTGGCAAGTGCGCTGTCGTCGCGACTTGTGAGGGTGGTTTCACCCAGCATCGTCGTGCGCGGGGCAGCGATTTCAGAACCGTCCGCTGCGAACGTCGCCGCGCGCAAGGTCGTCTCGCCCTTCAACTCGATCGGCCCGGAATACGGCGTCGACTGGTTCGCGGGATTGGAGCCATCCGTCGTGTAACGAATCGTCCCGAATGCCACCTGGTTGGACAACGCCACCCGGAACGCGCCAGGGGCCGCCTTCGTTACCTGGAAGAGCGGTGCAAATGCAGTGTCGGCATAACCAATACCCAGTGCGCGGTAACGGGCCAGTTCCGCCGGCATGCGTTGCAGGAAGCCGTTCCAGTCGTGTGCATTCGCGGACGACCAGCCAAGCTCCGACAGGGCCGCGATGCGCGGGAACACCGCATGCTGGTCGTGCGCAAAAGTCAACATCTGTTCGGTCCACAGGCCACCCTGCACGCCGATGATGTGCTCAGCTTCCGTCGCGCTCGCCCCTTTCGGGATGACAACCGTGTCGTACGCTTCGCGAAGCGTCGCCGGTGGTGGCGGTCCGGCCCATTCGTCGGGCAGGGCGGACTGATAATGATCGAAGTACAGCGATTCCTGGGGTGTCATGATCACCTCGTGGCCCTGCTGGAGGGCAGCCAGCGCCACGCGTTCGTTGTCGTCGCCGTGCCAGGACATCACCACTTGCGATGCCGGAAGCGTCGCGCCGGCGACCAGCTCATCATCCCAGCCCACCGGCGTGCGCCCGTGTTTGATGAGATGCCCGGCGACCTGGGTCATGAACCAGCCCTGCAGCTGGTCCATGTTTGCCAGGCCCAGCTTTTTCATCTGCGCCTGCACTTCCGACGACGCGTTCCACTGTTGCTTGTCGGCCTCGTCGCCGCCGATGGATATGTACCGCGAGGGGAACAGCCGCATCACTTCATCGAGCACGTCGTCCACGAACTGCAGGGTTTTCCCGTCGGGCTTGAGCAACCACGGGCTGACGCCCCAGTCGGTCCACACAGACGGACGCTTGCCCGTGACACCAAGCCACGGATAAGCAGCAATGGCTGCCTGCGAATGGCCAGGAAGATCGATTTCCGGCACCACCTCGACGTAGCGTTCGGCGGCATAACGGACGATCTCGCGCGCGTCGGCTTCGGTGTAAAAGCCGCAGTAGGGCTTATCGGCCGAGCCGCTCAACTCGGCGTCCAGGCCTGCCGCCTTGCGGCATGCGCCGATCTTCGTGAGATCGGGATATTTCGGGATCTGGAGCCGCCAGCCCTGGTCTTCGGTCAGGTGCCACAGCAACACGTTCAGCTTGTTGAGCGACATCCAGTCGATCAGCTGCTTGACCTGCGCCACGCTCTGGAAGTGCCGGCCGGAGTCGAGCAGGATGGCGCGCCAGGCGAAGCGGGGGTAATCGTCGATGACGCCATGGGCTACCTGGACGGGCGTGCCACGCGTCCAGCCTGGTGGCGTGAGCAATTGCCACAGGGTGACGCTGCCGTAAAACGCACCGCGCGGCGTGCGTGCGGAAACCTGGATGCCGGCGTTGTCCACCGTGATGTGATAGCCCGAATCGTTCGAGACATTCGCGGCCGGATCCACGTCGAAAGTGATTGAAGGACGCGCGTTCCCCGCGCCCGCTACACGCAAGTGCAACGCCTGCGTATCGGCCACCCGTTGCACGAATCGATCGGCGATGGCTTGCACTTGCTGGCGATCGACACCCTTGGTCCGGACCACCGTACCATCGCCGATCTCGACCACGCCCGAACCAGAAGGGTTGGCTTTTACCGGTTGTGGCAGCAATGACCAGGCGGAGGGGGCAGGCGCTGCAACGACGGCGCCCGCTGTTGCCAGCCACCCGACAGCCAGGACGCGAAGCATTCCCGATGGCGTGAACGGGCTCATGCGGCCGCTCCATCTGCCACGGCATGCTGCAACGGCCCTGCGCCGGCCATGCCATGGCGGAGATACCACCGGGCCGCCCCAAGCACGCCGTGGCGGCCATGCTCGGTCACCCACACTGGCATGTGCGACAGCAGAGCACGCGCGCTGCGTCCGTGCAGGAACCGCTCCTCGAAGGTACTGCGCTTGAGCCATTCGAATATGGAAGAAAGAAAGCCACCAGCCAGGTACACGCCGCCCGTGGGCATGAAAGCGATCGCCAGATTGCCGGCAAGCGTTCCAAGACACGCGCAGAACACATCGAGCGCTTCCACCGCCCGCGGGTCGCTGCACGCCACGGCTGCCGCAGTGACGGCTTCCGGCGTCGCAAGGGCCGGGGTTTCGCCATCGAGCGTGCACAGTGTGGCGTAGATGGTGAGCAGGCCAGGGCCCGACACGACGTATTCAAAGGGAACATAGCCGCCATTGGGCGCCATGCACTCCAGGATCTCACGCTCGCGAAGTGAATTCGGGGCGAAATCCATTTGACCCGCCTCCGTCGGCAGCACGAAGCCGCCGGCAGGGCCGGGAACATGTACCGCCGCGCCAAGGCCGGTGCCTGGCCCGATCACCAGGGTCGGCCCGTTCGAAGGCGTGTCCGGTCCGCATAGATGACGGCCACCATCGGCGAGCGAGCCATCGAGCGCATAGGCGAGCGCTTCAAAGTCGTTCAGAACAGCAACCTGGTCGAAGCCCAGCGCCTGGCGCAACTGTGTCAGGTGGATAGGCCAGGGAAGGTTATCGTTCACCACCTCGTTGCCCATCACCTGGCCGGCACACGCGAGCACGCAGTGCTTCACCGGGACATGCACCTCGACGTTGATGAAGGCACGCAGTAGATCCGACAGCATCGGGAATTGCGCGCACGCGAAGACACGATAGGCCAGCGTTTCGACACCTTCGGCGCCGCCGCGCGAGGCACGCATCAGTGCCACGCGCCCGTGCGTGCCGCCAATATCGGCTGCCAGGAACGGCGTTGCCGGTATGCCTGCTAGTGGATCGGAATGGTTGGTTGCCACGTCCAGCGCGCTCCCCCGCATTGGAACTGTAGCCAGCGTGTAACGGAATTGACACCGGTGTCAAGCGGTGGCGCAACATGCCGGAAAAATCCCCGGGAGCGCCGGGGGTGGTGCTACGGAACGATCCGCTTGACGAGCCAGCCGGCCAGTTGCTCGGCCTGGCGTTGGGGCGGGGAGCCCGCGGTAAGCAGGTGGATTTCCGCGTTCGCGGGCGGCTCGTAGGGTGAGTCGATACCGGTGAAGTTGGCCAGCAACCCCGCCCGCGCCTTGCGATACAAGCCCTTGGGGTCACGTTGTTCGCACTCGGCCAGCGGCGCATCCACGTACACTTCCACGAACTCCCCCGACTCGAAGCGCCCACGGGCGAACTCGCGTTCGGCAGTGAAGGGGGAAATGGCACACACCAGCACCACGAGGCCTGCATCCACCATCAGGTGCGCCACTTCAGCCAGGCGACGGATATTCTCCACGCGTGCTTCGGCGGTAAAGCCAAGATCGTTGTTCAGGCCATGGCGTACGTTGTCGCCATCGAGCAGGTAGGTGTGATGCCCCAGCGTAGTGAGGCGCTGTTCCACCAGGTTGGCGATGGTCGACTTGCCCGAACCGGAAAGCCCGGTAAACCACACGCACAGCGGCTTCTGTGCCTTGGCATGGCTGCGGACTGCCTTGTCGATATCAAGGTGCTGCCAGTGGATATTGGCCGAGCGGCGCAAGGCGAAATCCAGCCGGCCCCAGGCCACGGTGGCGTGGCTGTGCAGGTCGACCAGCACGAAGCCGCCCATCGCCGCGTTCGTGGTGTAAGGCTCGAAGGCGATGTCCTGGTCCAGGTCCAGGTTGCATGCGCCGACCTCGTTGAGCTCCAGCCGCCGGGCCGCCAAAGGCGCCTGGGTATGGACGTCCACCTTGTGCTTGATCGCGGTGATCCGCGCCCGCACGCGCCCGGTGCCCTGGAGAAGATTGTAGGCGCGTCCCGGCAGCATGGGCTCATCGCCCATCCACAGGAGTTGGCAGGCAAACTGCGAGGCCACCGGACATGGTGCGTCGGCGCTGGCCAGCACCTGGCCCCGCCCGGCCTGGACTTCTGGATCCAGCGTCAGCATCACGGCCTGGCCCCTGTGGGCCGTATCAGCCGGTTCGCCGGCTACGTGCAGCGTGGCCACTCGCGCGACGGTCTGGCCCGGTTGCACCAGCACAGTGTCACCCACCTGGACGCAACCGGCCTCCACGGTACCGGCATAACCTCGGTAGTCCTGGTGGGGGCGCACCACGAGTTGTATCGGCAGGCGAAAGTCGCCGTCGGCAGGCTGGGGAATCGGGGCCTCTTCCATTGCCTGGAGCAGGGTAGGGCCGGTGTGCCAGGGCATGCGGGACGAGGGTGTTTGGACGTGATCACCATCGGTCGCCACCACCGGGATCGCCACCACGCGGGCGATCCCGAGTTCGTCGGCCAAGGCCTGGTACGCACGGCGGATATCTTCGAACACGGTGGGATCAAACCCCACCAGGTCCATCTTGTTGACCGCCAGGATCACCTGCCCGATCCCAAGGAGCGCGCAGATGTAGCTGTGCCGACGGGTCTGGGCTATCAGGCCCTTGCGCGCATCCACAAGGACCACGGCGAGCGACGCGGTGGACGCGCCCGTGGCCATGTTGCGCGTGTATTGTTCGTGGCCGGGGCAGTCGGCGACGATGAAAGTCCGGCGTGCGGTGTGGAAGTAACGGTAAGCCACGTCAATGGTGATGCCTTGCTCGCGCTCGGCCGCCAGGCCGTCGGTCAGCAGCGCAAAATCCAGCTGGCCAGGCGCGTTCGGATGCTGCCGCGCGCTGTCACGCGCGAGCGTGGCCAATTGGTCTTCAGGGAGCACGCCCGCATCGTGGAGCAGCCGCCCGAGCAAGGTGCTTTTGCCATCGTCCACGCTGCCACAGATCACCAGGCGCAGCAGTTCGTCCCTATCCGTTGCCGCCATCAGAAGTAACCTTCCTGCTTCTTGCGCTCCATCGATGCCCCCGGGTCGCGGTCGATCATCCGGCCCTGGCGCTCGGACGTGCGCGCGTGGACCAGCTCGTCGATCAGGGCATCGATCGTCGTGGCGTCTGATTCAATGGCACCGGTGAGTGGGTAGCAGCCCAGCGTACGGAAGCGCACCCGGCGCCGCTGCACCCCTTCACCTGGCCGAGGGACCAGCCGCTCGTCATCGATGACCAGCCATGCCCCGTCGCGCTGGATCACTTCACGTTCGGCCGCAAAATAAAGCGGCACCACCTCGATGCCTTCGCGCCTGATGTAGCGCCAGATGTCCAGCTCCGTCCAGTTGGACAGCGGGAACACCCGTACGGTCTCGCCCGTGGCAAGGCTGGTGTTGTAGAGGTGCCCCAGCTCCGGGCGTTGTGCCTTCGGATCCCATCGATGCTGCGCGTTGCGAAATGAAAATACCCGCTCCTTGGCGCGGGAAGGTTCCTCATCGCGCCGCGCGCCGCCGATGGCGGCGTCAAACCCGTGTTGATCCAGCGCCTGCCGGAGGGCCACCGTTTTCATAAGCTCGGTATGGATCGTCGGGCCGTGGACAAGGGGCGAGATGCCCTGGGCCAGGGCGTCCTGGTTGATGTGCACCAGCAGGGTGATGTCCGGGGCAGCCGCCACACGCTCGCGCAGGGCGTACATCTGGCGGAATTTCCAGGTGGTGTCCACATGCAATAGCGGTATCGGTGGAGGCGCGGGAGCAAAGGCCTTGCGCAGCAGGTGCAGCAGCACCGAGGAATCCTTGCCGATCGAATAGAGCATGACCGGCTTGCCGAAGCCCGCGGCGACCTCTCGGATAACGTGGATCGCTTCGGCTTCAAGGGTGTCCAGGTGTGACACGGTCATGGCGCCATGCTTGGGGTCGGTCCCATGGTAGCAATGCATAAGGCCGCAGTCTGCGGGGACATAACCAGATGGACTATTGCTTCGATTTTCCCCTCGGCTAATATCAAAGGGAGCGGGCCAAGAAGGCGCGCTTAAAGGGGATCCACGAATCAACCATAACAACGCGCCCTTGCGACGGCGCGTCTGCGCGCGTGATCCGTGGCATGCCAGAAGTAGTCTCGTAACTCAACAGGGGAGTGGTTCGTGATGAAAATGATGGCAATAAAGTTTGCGATGGCAGGTTGCGTGCTTGTCCTTGCCGGTTGTTCGGCCACACCGACCAGGCCGACGCAAAAACTGCCGGGCGTCGTCTACAACAAACCTGAAGCGACGGTCCAGAAAGCAGCGGTCGACGCTCTCGTGGCGAACGGCTTTGTGATCGACAAGTCCGAGGGGGAGTACATCGAGGGAGCGCGGCCGCACAAATTTGGGGCGGTTGTCGGGTCTGGCGGCGAGTCTGCCGGCGTATGGCTGTCGTCGGTGGCGAGCGACAAGACGGCGGTAAAGGTCAGCACGGCCAAGTCGATGCTGGGTATCGTCGGTCAGAAAAACTGGGACAAGGAAATCATCGCCGCGATGGACAGTAGCCTGGGCGGGCACCAGTAACTTCACAGACAAGGACGCGGGGAAGATCATGAAGAACACGCTGGGTTTGACCTTCCTCGCGTTTGGCTTATGCGGTTGCATGGCCACGACGGGAAACTATCGTTCGATTGGCAATGACCTTCCGATGCCGCGACCACCTGATTGTGCTGTCCTGGTATTCAGGGACCATGCTCCGGACAGGCCTTATGCCGCTATATCGCGACTGAACGTTCATATCGAAAAGACGGCCCTGATGCCGTCCGACTATGCCTCGGCCAGTGGCGAACTTAAGAAGCAGGCATGCCTTTCAGGTGCCGACGCCATCATGGATATCGAGGAAAAGAAGTCGATGTACCTTGAAACGCGGATGTACAACCTGTCCGCGACGGGCATCCGGTTTGTTGATCAGGCGGGCGCCCGTTAAGAGCCCGATCCGAAGCTAATGCGCCGTCGACGTCCGTCGTGCGCTCAAGCAGGAACGTAGGTCAACCTGAGCGACGAATTTTACTTGACTTAAACTTAGATGTTTAGCTAAATATAGACAATGAACAGCGTCTTCAAAGCCCTGGCCGATCCCACCCGTCGCAAGGTGCTCGAGTTGCTTCGTCAGCGACCGATGTCCGCAGGGGAGCTTTCGGAGCAATTCCCAGTGTCGCGGCCGACCATGTCGGCGCATTTTGCGGTGTTGCGCGAGGCCGACCTGATCGAGTCCAACAAGATCGGCACCAGCATCATTTATCAGTTGAAGCTGTCGGTGCTCGAAGACGCGCTTCTGAGTTTCACCGAGCTGTTCGGCATAGGCGCGGGCAAAACCCAGCCCAAACAGACCCGTGAAGGAGTCGACGAATGAGCGACAACCCCAATCTCCTGCGTACGAGAAAACAAATCGTTTTCTCCCTTAAGCTCGCGGCGGTCATGCTGGGAGGTAGCCTGCTGCTCGTCCTGGCCCGCAAGCAAGGATGGGTGGACGCAGAACACGTCCTGCGCGCGAACAATGTCATCTTGGGCCTCGCCCTCGCTGCCTTCAGCAACGCCACGCCAAAGATGCTCAACGGTCCACCCCGCTCTCTTCACCACGCGACATTGGCACAGGCGGCGGGGCGTGTCAGCGGTTGGACCATGACGGTGGCATTCCTCATATGGGCTGCGTTATGGGCATTCGCGCCGCGGGAGTACGCGACCATCCTCTCGGTGGCTGCCGTCGTTGCCAGCGTCGTGGTCTCGATTGGCTACGCAGTATGGAAGTCCGCTGCCTGCCGCGCGTCGAAGAGCGATTGAGCCCAGCGTCGGGATCCGACACGTGGTGCGATCGCGAATTGGCCCTAAGCAATTCGAGAAGATTGGACATTTTCCGTAACCAGACAGGGCCATAAGCTCGCGGTTCACATTGGAGCGAGCAATGAATCGACGTATTCTCAGGCGAACATGGGCCATTCCCTTTCTGCTTACCGCCATCGGCGCGACGGCGACGGGCGCGCCACCGGCGCCGTCCGACCCCGCATCAGCCGCCCCAATGGCTGCCCAACGCGATGGCTCGCATGACTTTGACTGGGAAATCGGTACGTGGGCTACCAGCGTAAAAGTGCTGCGCAACCCCTTGTCACCGAAGGCGACCTGGGTCGAATTCAACGGTACGTCGGTGATTCATGCCCTGGCCGGCGGCCGGGCCAATCTGGTTGACCTGGACGTTAACGGACCGGCAGGCCGGGTTCGGGGCGTGTCGCTGCGGCTCTACAACGTCGAAGGGCGACAGTGGAGCCTCAACTTCGCCAACATGGGCGACGGCCTGCTGACCCCTCCCTCTGTTGGCGAGTTTAAAAACGGCCGTGGAGAGTTCTATGGAACAGACACGCTACGTGGCCGGGCGATCCTGGTTCGCTTCGTGATCCTTGACGTCACGCCGGATTCGGCGCGCTTCGAGCAATCCTATTCTGCAGACGGCGGCAAGACATGGGAGGTGAACTGGATCGCGACTGACCGGCGACTACCGGCGAAGCCATAAACGGATCGGGCGAATGGGCACGCCAGACACCGCACCCTCGCCGGGGCCTGCCATCGCTGGCGATAGCAAGCCCGGTCTACTTTCGCCAGCCCAACGTATTGATCAGCCTCCGTGGCTCGCTCAGGCCGCCTTACCCCGCAACACATACTGCAACGCCAATGCATCCTGAGCCGCCATCTCCGGATCCGCCTGCGCCGCCGCTGCCATCGCCTTGATGATCGGCAAAAACACATGCCGCTGGGGATCGTCGAAGATGCGCGCCATGCCATCTTCAACCGCAAACCCGGCGCCCTGGAACATCTCGATCATCGTCATGCGCGTAAACCAGCGGATATGCGTGCGATCGAACAGACCTGAATCTTCATAGCGGAAGTTGCCGAACGACAACTTCGCCTGCACGCTCCAATGCTGCGCATTCGGGATGCACGCGACCACGGTGCCACCGGGTGGCAACACCGCGCGAATATTGGCCAGCAGCTTCCACGGATCGTGCAGGTGCTCGAGCACATCACCAAACACCCAACAATCGCCGCCCAGTGTGGTGCCCAGCGTTTGGGCGTCGGCCTGCTCAACGTTGATGTCCAGCACTTCATCGCAGTGGCGGCGGGCGAGTTCCGCGTAGGTGGGATCGATCTCCGTACCGATGTAGTGCACATCGGGATTGATCGCCTTGTACGCGCGGGCTAGGGCGCCTGAGCTGCAGCCCACTTCCACCACGCGGCGTGCGTTGGTGGGCATGAACTTCAGCAGGTCGGGGTTGTGCTGCTCGTGGACGGGCGTCTGCTGCATGGTGGCGTCTCGCTTGTAGATGGGGGTCAGTCGGGAAGCCAGGCTTTTGCCCAGTCCGCCAGGTGCTGTCCGGTAAGCATGTAATCGCGGTGGATGGCCGCCTGCAGTTCGTCGCCCGCGCGCGCGGTGGCGTCCAAGTCCGACAGGTGCATGCGGATGGCCTGCACCCAGTCGCGGTAGCGATTCTTTACGCGGGTCACGGGCAGGTCGTCGCGGTAGCAGATGATGTCGCTGCAGACCACCGGAAAGCCGCAGGCGCCGTATTCCATCAGGCGCAGGTTGCTCTTGCAGGCATTGAAGATGTTGTCCTCGAGCGGGGCGAGGGCCAGGTCAAGGTTGAGCGAGGCCATCTTTTCCGGATACAGCTCGATCTGTACGCCGTACTGGAAGTCATGCACGTAGGGGCGGAGTTTCTCCGGACACATGCCAAGGAACACCCATTCCACTTCATCGGCGAGGTCCCGTATCACGTCAGCGATCAGCTCAAGGTCGCCACGATGGCTGGAGCCGCCACCCCAGCCGACGCGCGGCTTCTTGCTTACACGACGTTCGCTGGGGGTGAGGCTGCCCCACCAGTCCACCGGCAGGCGGTTCTTTATCACGCGAATATCGCTATGCAGATGGGACATCTGCTCGGCCAGTGGCTCGGTGGACACCACGAAGCGGTCGACCATGCCCAGCGCCTTGCGCAGGTTCTTCGGCAGGTCGGGGGTCTTCATGGTTTTGTAGTGGGCGCTCTTTACCGGGATATGGGTGAGGTAATCGTCCAGCTCGAACACGCGGAAGGCGCTTGAAAGTTCCTTCATTTCCTTTACGCGGTCGCGCTGGCTGGGGCCCATCTGGCGTTGCAATACCACGGTGTCGGCTTCGGCGCGGGCCAGTTCAACCGGCAACAGGTAGCGTTCGCTGACCAGGCCTTCCATGTAGCCTTCGCGCTGCATCGATGCGAACGGCTGGCGAACACGGTAGTGGCCGCAACCGAAGGCATCGCCGGGGATAACCACGGCGCGCGGTAGCACCGGCTTGGCAAACGGCTGCCAGGCAACGTGGCGCTGTTCGTTCAGACTGAAGTTGGCGTTGAGGATACTCAGGTTCCGGTTATAGGCCGGATCGCGCACCATCCACGTCTGCCAGCGCCGGTTGAGGTTGGCGTGTTCGTTTTCCGACAGCTGGCGCAGGGCCTGGGCGAAGGCGTTCTGCCCGGCGATGGCGCGGGTGTCACGCATCACGCGTGCGTGCGGCGTCCATACCGTAAGGAAACCAGCTTCGCGTGCCTTCAGGCACAGGTCCACGGCGTGATAGTGATTGGGGAACGTACCGTCGCTGAAGCCGTCCACTACTACGAACACGTCACGGCGCACCAGCAGGCATTCAGCGCCGACGGCGCTGTAGTTCTGGTCCAGCTGCAGGCGCTGCATATAGCCGGGGGCAGTGGCACCCTCTCCGCGGAAGGCCGGGTGGGCGGTGCCGCCGAGCCCCAGGATCACGCCGGCGCTGTCCACGCTTGAATCCGGTGCATGCATGCGCGCGCCCACCACGCCCACTTCCGGCCGCCGGGCGTGCTGCATCATCACCTCGAGCCATTCGGCGTGGAGCACGCCGACGTTCACATCCAGGAACAGGAAGTATTCACCGCGCAGCGAACCATAGGCGGCATTGGCTGCGGTGGCGCGTGGCGCGTGCTCGTCCAGGCGATGAACGCGCAGCGCGGGGTTGCCCATCGCCGTTACGCCATCGAGATAATTCCTTACTGCAGGATTGGTCGTGCCGTTGTCCACCAGCACCACCTCGAAAGCGGGATAGCGGGTGTTGCCAAGCAGGCTTTCCATCAGCACGGTGAGCTTGCCGAATTCATTGCCGGCGGTCACCACCACTGATACTAGAGGTGGCACGCCATCATGCAGGTATTCCACGCGATGACTGCCCATGAAGGGGCCATCGTGGAGCTGGTGGGCCACGCCCAGACGATCAAGGTGTGCGCCAAGCACGGCGGCGCTGTGCGGCGCCACATCGCTGCGCGAGAGCCAATGCGCGAAGGGGAGGGCGGCGTGATAGGTGACGTCGTCGATGTGGCCAACGGCGGGCAGGCCATCGGCTTCGATCACGCGCAGGACGAAATCGTGCAGGTACAGGCCGCCATGCTCCTCGTCGAACCCGCCCAGTTCCAGCAGTCGCGTGCGGCGCAACGCGAGTGATCGCCCCAGGTACGGCACGCTGCGCAGCAGGTCAAGGTTGACGTCCGGACGGAAAATCGGGTCCTGGAAGCCTTCCGGCCCGATGGTGTCTTCGTCGCTGTAGATCACCTGCAGTTCGGGTGACGTGCGCACGTGGTCGGCCAACAGATACAAAGCTAACGTGTCGAGCGTGTCGCCGGCGTGCACCAGCTGCACCCAATCCGCTTCGCTGGCGGCGATGGCATTGCTGATCTCATGCACGTCGCCGGGTGGGCACACCTGCACGTCGCGCGCACCATAAAGTTGTTCGGCCAGCGAAGCCAGGGTAAGGCCGCGGGCCAACGGATCGCTGTCGTCGTCCAGCACCAGCACCAAAACGCTCGGTGGCGACTGCCAGGCCTGCATGCTCCTGATCGCCGCCTCGCGGTGGCCATCGCTGAGCTGGCGGCGCGCGATCCAGGATATATAAGGAGGCGCTTCCACGACGTCGGCCGCAGCCTCGTCGCGATCGCCCTCCGTCAATGGTTCGACGTCGGTGTTTTCGGCATCCACCCGGGCGGATTCTTCGAAAACTGCTTGTTCTTGCGTCATGTAGCCACTCCAGGGGGAGCCATATCCAGGGGTCCGGACGCCAGAAAACCGGCGCGCCAAGGACTAACGCGTGGAGAGTGCAAGTTCGCTGCCAACCCTTGTTTTAAAGGGTTTTCTGCTGTTCTTGCGCCGGTTTCGGGCTTGGCACGCGGATTGCTGAAGTACCCCCGGGACCGTGTGCAGGGCACTTGCTCTCAAGTATTTAGCGAGGGAGCCGAAACATATCCCCGAGGCGGTCGGCATTTCCGACAGTGGAATCCCCGCCGGGATGTACTGAGCCTTACGTTTTGAATCCGGCTAACTATTCCGCTTTAGGAGATATTCAATGGCACTCGTTATCAATACCAACAGTTCTTCGCTGCAGGCGCAGAACAACCTGACCAAGTCGACCAGCGCCCTGGCGCAGGCGACCGAGCGTCTTTCCTCGGGCCTGAAGATCAACAGCGCCAAGGATAACGCCGCTGGTTACGCGATCTCCACCCGCTTCTCCACGCAGATCGGCGGCCTGTCCCAGGCTTCGTCGAACGCTTCGGACGCCATCTCGCTGGCCCAGACCACCGGTTCCGCGCTGGACGAAGTGACCGCCAACCTCCAGGCCATCCGTGACCTGGCCGTGCAGTCCGCCAACGGCACCTACACCGATACCGACCGCGCCGCGATCGATACGGAAGTGCAGCAGCGCCTGTCGGAAATCACCCGCATCGCGAACCAGACGGACTTCAACGGCACCAAGGTGCTGGACGGTTCCACCAGCTCGCTTTCGTTCCAGGTCGGTGCCAACGTCGGCCAGACCATCTCCGTGGCCCTGGGCCAGGGCGTTCGCGCCGACCAGGTGGGCGCCATCGCCACCTCGTCCACCGACGACCTGTCCACCCTGTTCGCCAGCGGCGCCTCGGTGACCCTGGGTTCGGGTGACTTCTCGATCGCCACGGGCGCCGGTGCCACCTCCGGCACGGTTGACGTGACGGGTACCTTCGCCAACATCCAGGACCTGTCCGACGCCATCAACGCTTCCAACTCCGGCGTGTCCGCCGCAGTCAGCAGCGACGGCAAGAAGATCAACCTGTACTCGGCCACCGCGCTCGACGTCACCGTCGGCACCGGTTCGGGCGCTTCGGGTATCGCCACCGGCGGTGCGATCTCCGGCGCAGTCAGCGGTTCGTTGTCTGGCGGCGATGTGAAGACCGTGGATGACGCCAATGCGCTGATCTCCCGCGTCGATACGTCCCTGACCGCGGTCAGCAACCTGGCCTCGAACCTGGGCGCCATCCAGAACCGTTTCCAGTCGACGATCAGCACGCTGTCGGCCGAATCGGCCAACCTGACCAGTTCACAGTCGACCATCCAGGACGCGGATTTTGCGGCCGAGACGGCCAACCTGTCGAAGGCCCAGGTGCTGCAGCAGGCCGGTATCTCGGTGCTGTCGCAGGCCAACTCGCAGCCGCAGCAGGTTCTGAAGCTTCTCCAGTAACTGTTTGAAGCATTGCATGGCGCGGCGGTGAAAGCCGCCGCGCCATTGCAAGATGCCGGCAAAGCCCATGCACCGGGCGTGGGTTTTGCCGGCATCTCGTGCAACGAAACACACGAAGCCCTGAAGGACACATCATGACCACCACGTCGACCGTTGGAAGTTCCGACCTGAGCTCTCTGCTTGCCCAGCTGGGCACGAGCTCGTCGGGCAGCAGCGGCGCGTCGGGTGCATCGGGCAGCTCGGGCAGCAGCACCGGGACGAACCTCGCAGGTTTGATCAGCGCCGCCGGCATCGGTTCGGGCCTGGATGTGGATTCGATCGTTACCGCGCTGGTCAACGCCCGCAAGGCGGGCGAGCAGAACCAGATCGACAACAAGACAACGACGGCCAATGCCCAGTTGGTGGGCATCAATGCCCTGAAGCTGGCGCTGTCAAACCTCAACGGCGCAATCACCAAGCTTTCCCAGGCCACCACCTACAGCACGTATGCGGCCACGTTGTCGAATACGTCGATCGGCACTACCTCGACGCTCACCTCCGCCCAGCCGGGCAGCTACAACGTGGTGGTGTCGCAACTGGCCACCGCGCAGAAGCGCACCAGCGATACCTACGGCGCCAAGGATGCAATAGGCGAGGGCACGCTGACCATCGGCGTGGGTGGCAAGAATATCAATGTGGCGGTGTCGGCGACGGCAAGCCTGGCCGACATCGCTGCCGCCATCAATGGCGCCACCGGCAACCCGGGTGTGCAGGCCACGGTGGTGAACGGCGCCAATGGTTCGCAGCTGCTGCTGAGCTCCACCAAGACCGGCGTGGCCAATGCCTTTACGGTGAGTGCCAACGCCACCAGCAGCGATGGGTTGCTCGCCTTCGCCAACCAGCTGGCGACGCCGGCTACCGACGGCACGGGTGTCGCGCAGGATGCCAAGCTCACGGTGGACGGCATTCCCGCCACCAGCGCCAGTAACAATGTAAGCGGCGTGCTTGACGGCGTAACGCTGAACCTCACCGCCACCGGTACCAGTCAGCTCACCGTGGCCCAGGACACCAGTGGCGTCGCGCAAGACGTATCGGATTTCGTCGACGCCTACAACGACTACCAGACTACCGTCGATACCCTGGAAAGCTACGATCCCAATAGCAAGACGTCCGGCGTGCTGCTGGGCGACAGCATGCTCAATTCGGTGAAGCGGCAGGTGGCGAGCCTGATCAATGGCGCCGTGCCGGGTAACTCCATCGGCACGCTTGCGAACCTGGGCATCAAGCGCGATTCCACCGGGCAGATGAGCTTCGACAGCGCCAAGCTCAATGCCACCCTGGCCAGCAACCCTGCCGGGGTACGTGATCTTTTCTCCGGCACCAATGGCCTGGCCACCAAGCTTGCCAACGTCACCAATACGCTGATCGCGCCCTCGGGCATCATCGCCACCCGCGCCACGGCGCTGACGGCCAGCCTGACCCGCCTGGACACGCAGCAGACCGCGCTTGACTCGCGCATGTCCACGTATGAATCCATGCTCCGTACCCAGTACACGCAGCTCGATACCCTGATGTCGACGTTGAACACCACCAGCTCGTACCTGACCAAGGCACTGGCCGGGCTGGAAGCGACGTACACCAAGAACAACTAAGGAATAAGGTCATGTCCTACGGTTACCCGCGTAGCGCCAGCGCCATGTACCAGCAGAATGCGGTACACGGGCGCGTGGAAGATGCCGATCCGCACCAGCTGACCATGCTGCTGCTGGACACCGCCATCGAGCGCATCAACCAGGCACGCAACCACCTGGGCCGCGGCGACCTGGGCGGCAAGGCGATCAGCGTATCGAAGGCCATGGCGATCGTGGTGGAACTGCGCTCAAGCCTGGACCACGCCAAGGGCGGCAAGCTTAGCGGCCGCCTGGAAGCGCTGTACGAATATATCGGCCGTCGCCTGCTGGCGGCACAGGCCCATAACGACGATGCCGCCCTGGCCGAATCGGCCCGCCTGCTCGGTCCCATCCGTGACAGCTGGCGCGAGATCCGCAGCCAGTACCTGGCCGAACTCAAGTCGGGCGCCGCGTGATGAGCGCCACCCACCACGATGCCCTGCGCCTGGCCGTGACCACCAGTGAAAGCATGCTCACCGCGGCTTCGGCCGGTGACTGGGATGCCGTGGCAACGCTTGAACCCGTGCGCGCCGAGGCTTTGGCCCAGGGACATCCGGCCGATGCCACCAGCGTGGAACTGCTTCGCCGCATGCTCGAGTGCAACCGTGCGATCGAAGGCCACGCCGCCATGGCCCGGGCCGAGGTGGCGCGCAAGCTCGGCCAGAGCGGGCAGGGCTATCGTGGCGCCAGCGCCTACCTGGCTGCCGCCCGAAGCTGACGTGCCATGCAAGCCCCCGCGCCGCAAGCCTTGCCCGAACCGGTCGACGATGCCCGGGAGTTGATCGATGCGGTCCTGGTCCGGCTGGACCGGGCCGACCGCGTGCTCGGCGAACTCTGCTCGCAATTGCTGGTACCAACGCCATGAGTCTTGACGTGGTTCAGCGGGCCCTGGCCATCACCGGTGCCATGCATGAAGCGGCGACGCGTCACGACTGGCAGGCTGTTGCCGTCCTCGAGGCTGAGCGCGCCGTCTTGCTGCAGGGCCCGCTGCCCGCCGACGAGGGTATGCTGAAGTCCATCAAGGCCATGCTTGCCATCGATGCGATGACAAAGACCCGCGCGCGGGAAGCGCGCGACAACATCTAATATGTGCGCCACGTCACAAAACGGGTATCGTCACCTCAACAAATGGGGAGCGGGCAGCATATGAGTCAGGACATCTTTAGGGAGTTCAGCGATCGCGTGGCCTACGAGGCCCTGCTGCATGCGTCCTGCACCCTGGCCGAGGCCCCCGAGGCCCGTGAACTTGCCTTGCTCAATGAGCGCAATGCCAGCCTGCTGACCACGGTGGGTTCCCTTACCGAGCGCCGTGCGGACACCCTCGAGGACGACGGCGCGGTGCTGCAGGAACTTTCCCGCATCGATGCCAAACTCAACGCGGTGATCGAGCTGGTCAACCGCCTGGCCCTGCCGTCGGCCGCCCTGCCACCACGGGTGGACGTGCGCTTCAACGCCTGGGCGGCGGAACTTCCGCGCAGGATCCTTCCCGATCCGGGCAAGCGGGTGATGCTGCGCATCCACTTCGATGCCTGCCGTGCCCTGCCGTTGGAGTTGCCCGGCCAGGTGATCCATGCGCCGGGCGCCAAAGTCGGCCTGGTGGCTTTCCAGGGACTCTCCGAAGGAGTCCGCGACGCCATGGAGCGTCTGGTGTTCCGCCAGCACCGCCGCCAGGTGGCCGAAGCCAAGCAAATGGTGCGCTAGGCGCCGTCCGGCGCCTTGTCAAGCCGTCCCGAGCCCGCGTCAACCGGCCCCATCGAGGGCCGTTGAACCGCCTTGCATCAAACGTTTTCACGTGCTTTGGACACACTGCGTCACATTTGCGACGCGTGTCGTCATTGCTGGCGGTAGCGTCACTTTCTGACCCACGCCGTGCAAGTGGCTGCCCCGTTCCGGCAACGCCGTCGGAAATCCACGAGGTTCGTGGCGCTTTTCTGCCGCCAGCACGACGTTGTGCGACGGATTTCCGGCGATGGCACGCTTCTTGATCTATCCATCCATGTAGAGGGTCAAGAGCCCGTCCGGCGCCGCCGACGGGTCATCACATTCGCACCAAGGGGTAGGGTCGTGAAGTCTTCCATCATTCTGGTCGTCGAGCCTGACAACAGCCGCGCCGAGTCACTGGCCGCCGCACTTACCTTCATGGGTTACGAGCCGCGCCGTGTCGGCCACGACGATGTCGAGGGGGTGGCCGCGATGGCCGTCTTCGTCGGCTCCATCGGCGGCAACGATGCACTGTCGGTGGCCATGGGCCCGCTGGGTGCCAAGGCATCGAAGCTGCCGTTGCTGGTAGCCGCCGACGCCCCGATGGCCGCGGAACTGGTTGCCGTCAACGAACATCGCGGCGCGGAACTGGTCGACTTCCCGTTGCGCTATGCCCGCCTTGCCGCCGCCCTTCGCACGTTCGAAGCGCTGGCCGACGAAGCCAACGCCAATCGCCGTTTCGTCGGTGCGTCTGCCCCGATGCAGCGCGTCAACAGCCTGATCCGCCAGGTAGCCCCGTTCGATTCCTCGGTACTGGTGCTGGGTGAGTCCGGGACGGGCAAGGAACTGGTGGCCCGCACCATCCACGATTGCTCGCCGCGCGCCGACAAGCCTTTCATCGCCATCAACTGCGGCGCCATTCCGGCCGAACTGCTCGAAAGCGAACTGTTCGGCCACGAGAAGGGGGCCTTCACTGGCGCCATCAACACCCGCAAGGGCCGCTTTGAACTGGCCGAAGGCGGCACGCTGTTCCTGGACGAGATCGGCGACATGAGCCTGCCGATGCAGGTGAAGCTGCTTCGTGTGCTGCAGGAACGTACCTTCGAGCGTGTCGGTGGCAACAAGCCCCAGCGCTGCGATGTGCGCATCATTGCCGCCACCCACCGCAATCTTGAGCAATCGATCCAGGACGGTGTCTTCCGCGAAGACCTCTTCTATCGCCTGAATGTCTTCCCGGTGGAGATGCCGCCGCTGCGCGAGCGCCTGGACGATCTTTCCTCGCTGATCGGTGAATTCAACCACCGACTTGCCCAGCGTGGCCTGGGTAATGTCCGGTTTTCAGGCCAGGCCCTGGCAGCACTGCGCGGTTATGCCTGGCCCGGTAACGTTCGCGAGCTGTCGAACCTTGTCGAGCGCATGGCCATCCTGCTGCCGCACGGCGAGATCCGCGCAGCGGACCTGCCGGAAAAATATCGCGGTGCATCGGTGGTGGAAGACATCTGCGGCGCGGCGCTGCTGGCCTATATGGAAGAGCAGCCGGTGATTGCCGACACCTATGCCAGCGGCAACGATGCAGCCACTTTGCCGGCCGGCGGCCTGGATCTGAAAGACCACCTGGCTGGCATCGAGATCGGCCTGATCCGCCAGGCACTGGATTCGGCCAATGGTGTGGTGGCACATGCGGCCAAGCTGCTGCGCGTGCAGCGCACTACGCTTGTGGAGAAGTTGCGGAAGTACGGCCTGAACGACGCCGTGCAGATCACCGCTTGACCTGGTGGCCGGAGGTCTTCTTCCGGCCCTGGACAAGAATAAAGAAGGCAACAAGGTGGGCAGTGCGCCAGTTGGCGTGCACCCTTAGGGAGCGGCAGGTCAGCCACGCAGTCGGTAACCGCGTCGGCAGATCCTTCGGCAATCGCTACTTCTGGTGGTGCCTGGCGGCCCGCCCAGGACAGGTTTGTGCCGGAGAAAAGCCCCATCGGTAGTGCGTTGACCACGTACTGCCCACCTTCTTGTCTTCTTGCTGGGTCACTCACCGTCCATCGCTGCTTTGGCACGCCACGTGCATCGCACCGTCCAAACGCCAACGCGCGCCGGAAAACCGCCATGACCACGATCGACGTAAACAGCCTGCTTTCCCAGATGCGCCGGATGACGGCGGTAACGGAATTGCCGTCGGCGAAGATCAACACCATTGGCGGCTCCGCGGCCCCGTCGGACTTCGGCGCGCTGCTTAAGCAGTCGCTGGGTAGCGTGGCGGACCTGCAAAAGACCGCTGGTGTACAGGCTGCCGCTTTCGAGCGAGGCGACAAGGGCGTGGACCTGGCCCAGGTGATGCTGTCGGTGCAGAAGGCGGATCTATCGCTGAGCACGGTTACCCAGGTACGCAACAAGATGGTTGATGCCTACAAGGACATCATGAACATGTCGTTCTAAGCGACTGTTCATGACCCTTCTACTAACGGACTTGTTCACCCATGGCTGATAACCCCGTCGCCACCACCGATTCCCGGCTGGCATCGTTCAAGAACCTGGCCGCCACTCCGGTGGCACGCCAGCTGACCTTGATGGCCGGCATTGCCGCCGCGGTCGCCATCGGCGTAGCGGTGGTGATGTGGTCTCGCACGCCCGACTACGGGATGCTTTACGCCGGCCTCGAGCAGAAGGACGCCGCCGCCGTTACCCAGGCCTTGCAGGCGGCCAACGAGCCCTACAAGCTTGGCACCGATGGGGCGTCGGTATTCGTGCCGGCCGCCGACGTGGCAGCCATGCGCCTGAAACTTGCCTCGCAGGGCCTGCCGCAGGGCGCGTCCCAGGGTGGCGCCACGGCGCAGTCGGATTCTCCCTTCGGCATGAGCGACATGGCCGAGCGGAGCCGTTACCAGCAACTGCTTGAAAACGACCTTGGCCAGACCATCGGCGGCCTGCAGTCGGTCAAGGGCGCGCGCGTGCACCTGGCGCTGCCGAAGCCTTCGGCCTTTATCCGCGACAACCATCCAGCCAGCGCGTCGGTGGTGGTGGCCCTGTATCCGGGCCGTTCACTCGATGCCGGCCAGGTGTCCGCGGTGGTGCACCTGGTGTCCTCGTCGGTGCCGGGTCTGGATGCGCGTAACGTTTCGGTGATCGACCAGGCAGGACAGCTTCTTACCAACGCCGATCCGGACAGCCCGGCGGCCATCGGCGACACGCGCATGCGCCTGTCCAACCAGATCGAAAGCACCTACGCCTCCCGCGTGGAGGAATTGCTCACGCCGCTGGTGGGCGCCGGCAAGGTGCGCGCGCAGGTGTTTGCCAACCTCGACTTCTCGAACACCGAGAAGGCGAGCGAAGTGTTCAACCACGACAATCCGGCGCTGCGCAGCGAGCAGACCAGCAGCGATACGCGCCATGACGGTACCGCTGCCGGTGGCGTGCCGGGTGCGCTGTCCAACCAGCCGCCCAACACCGTCGCCCAGGCCACCGCGGCCAAACCCGATGCAGGCAAGAAGCCCGGTGCCCCCCAGGCGACCGCCACCGCACAGGCCACCGAACCCAGCCAGAGCAGCAACAGTGCCACGCGCAACTACGAACTCGACCGCACCGTGAGCCACGTGGTGGACCCGGCAGGGAAGGTGTCCCGGCTGACCGTCGCGGTGGTGGTGGACAACAAATCAGTGGTGGGCAAGGACGGCAAGCCTGGAAGCGTTGCCTTCACCCCGGAAGAAATCGAGCGCATGACCACGCTCACAAAGAATGCCGTGGGCTTCGATGCCGCGCGTGGCGATAGCGTCAGCGTGATCAACGAAGCCTTCCACGCCACCCCGGTGGACGACGTGGGCATCGATATTCCCTTCTGGCAGAAGCCGGGCATGCTCGACCTGATCAAGCAGGCGCTGGGCGTGCTGGCGGCACTGGCCGTGGCCTTCTTCGTCATCCGCCCGATGATGCGCACGGCGATGCGGCCAAGCGTCGGCGGCTTGCAGCCGGCACTGGCAGGTCCCGTGCCCACCGTGTCGGTGATGGTGGACGACGACGAGCGCGACTCGCCACAGCTGGAAACGCAAAGGGGCAAGGGCGCCCCGGCACTCCTCGCCTACGAACAGAAGATCGGCCTGGCCAAGCGCATGGCCAACGACAATCCCAAACAGGTTGCGCAGGTAGTCAAGAGCTGGGTGGCTGAAGATGGCTGATGCATTGAGTGGTTCCCAACGTGCGGCGATCCTGCTGCTGACGCTTGGCGAAGACGACGCGGCCACGGTGCTCAAGCACCTGAATGCCCGCGACGTTCAATCGGTCGGCACCGCCATGGCGGCGCTGAAAAACGTGTCCAAGGAACAGGTCGACGGCGTGATCACACGCCTCACCGAAGACCTTGGCCAGCACACGGCGCTGGGCGTGGGTACGGAGGAATACATCCGCAAGGTGCTGGTGAACGCTCTGGGCGAAACCAAGGCCGGCAGCCTGATCGACCGTATCCTGCTGGGCCGCAGTTCCAAGGGACTGGAGTCGCTCAAGTGGATGGAAAGCCGCGCCATTGCCGAGATGATCGGCCAGGAACACCCGCAGATCATCGCCCTGGTGCTGGCTCACCTGGAGCCCGACCAGGCCGCCGAGGTGCTGGCCTACCTGCAGCCGCGCGTGCGCTCGGATGTGGTCATGCGCATCGCTACTCTCGACGGCGTGCAGCCGCATGCGCTGGACGAGCTCGATGAAATCATGGAGCGCCAGTTCTCCGGCACAAGCAACAAGATGAAGTCGGCCACGGTGGGCGGCCTGAAGGCGGCCGCGGCCATCCTGAACTCGATGGAAGCCTCGCGCGAAGCCGAACTGATGGCCTCCATCCGCGGGCTCGATTCAAACCTCGGCGAGAAGATCGAAGAGCTGATGTTCGTCTTCGACGACCTTGCCGACCTCGACGACCGAAGCATGCAGGCGCTGTTGCGCGAGGTAGCCTCTGGCACGCTGATCACCGCGTTGAAGGGCGCGGAGCCGGCGATGCGCGAGAAGATCTTCAGCAACATGTCCAAGCGCGCCGCCGATATGCTGCGCGACGACCTGGAAGTGAAGGGTCCGGTACGCGTCAGCGAAGTGGACGCCGCGCAGAAGGAAGTGCTGGCCAGTGCACGCCGCCTGGCCGATGCAGGCCAGATCACCCTGACCGGTGGTGGTGAGGAGTTCGTCTGATGAGCGTCCTTGGCCGCGACGAGGCCTCTGCCTACGAGCGCTGGGAACTGCCGGCCGTCGGCGAGCCGGCCGTGCGCCGTGTCAAGGAGGAGCCCTCACCGTTGCCGACGATCGCCGACCTTGAGGCCATCGAACGCCAGGCGCGTGAGGAAGGCTTTAACGCGGGGCTCGTTGAAGGGCGTGCCACCGCGCGCCGTGAACTGCTGTCGCAGACCGGCCGTCTGGAAGCGCTTTACACTGCCGCCGCCCGTCCGCTGGCGGAGTTGGATGATGCGGTTGCCCGCGAACTGGCGTGGCTTGCCACGGTGGTGGCCGAGCGCGTGCTGGGCGTGGAGATTTCCCTTAGGCCCGAAAAGATCATTGAGGTGGTGCGTCAGGCCGTGCACGTGTTGCCGGCTGCCGAGCGCCATGTCCGCGTTGTGCTGCATCCCGACGACGCAGCCCTGGTGCGCGATCATCGCAACAGCGCCGAAGATTCATGGCTGATCGTCGAGGATCGCACGCTCGATCGCGGCGACTGCCGGCTGGAATCGGAACATTCGCGCATCGACGCGCGCCTGCGCTCGCGCCTGGCCACCGTGGTCGATGCGGTACTCGGCGACGATCGCGTGGACGAGGAACCCGAGGCGTGAGCGACGTCATCGCCCTTCCGCCGGATCGCAACCAGCGCTGGAGCGACGCGCTGGCCATGCGCTGCGCGCAGTTGGACCATCTTCGCCCGCTGCAAGCGGAAGGAAAATTACGCCGCGTAGTGGGGCTCACGCTGGAAGCCGTCGGCTGCGAGGCCCCGGTGGGCGCGCGCTGCATGGTGTCCGGCGCCGACGGCAACGAACTTGAAACCGAGGTCGTCGGCTTCGCCGATGGTCGCCTGCTGTTGATGCCCACGGGCCAGTTGCACGGCGTGCTGCCCAATGCGCGCGTGCGTCCGGTCGCCGGCACGTCCGGCGTGCCGGTGGGCGATGAACTGCTCGGCCGCGTGATCGGCGCCGATGGCGCGCCGCTGGACGGCAAGGGACCGCTGATGGTGCGCGAGCGCGCGCCGCTGCGTCGCGAGCCGATCAACCCGATGTCGCGCCAGCCGATAGACACCCCGCTCGATACCGGCGTACGCGCGATCAACGCCCTTTTGACCGTTGGCCGCGGCCAGCGCATCGGCCTGTTCGCCGGCTCCGGCGTGGGTAAATCAACGCTGCTGGGCATGATGACCCGCTTCACCGACGCCGACGTGGTCGTGGTGGGGCTGATCGGCGAGCGCGGTCGTGAAGTGAAGGAGTTCGTCGATCACACGCTGGGCGAGGAAGGCCGTCGCCGCGCCGTGGTAGTGGCGGCGCCCGCCGACGCGCCGCCACTCTCGCGGCTGCGCGGCGCACAGTTGGCCACCGCGGTGGCCGAGCATTTTCGCGACCAGGGCAAGCGGGTGTTGCTGCTGATGGATTCGCTCACCCGTTATGCCCAGGCACAGCGCGAGATCGCGCTGGCCATCGGCGAGCCGCCGGCGACCAAGGGATATCCGCCGTCGGTGTTCGCCATGCTGCCGGCGCTGGTGGAACGCGCCGGAAATGACGCTACCGGGACCGGTTCCATCACCGCTTTCTATACCGTGCTGACCGAGGGCGACGACTACCGCCACGATCCGATCGCCGACGCGTCGCGCGCGATCCTGGACGGCCATATCGTGCTCTCGCGCGACCTGGCCGAAGCCGGCCACTACCCGGCCATCGACATCGAAGCCTCGATCAGCCGCGTCATGCCCGCCGTGGTGTCGCGCGAGCACATGCGGTCGGCGCAGCGCTTCCGCCAGGTGTATTCGGCCTACCGGCAGCAACGTGACCTGATTGCCGTGGGTGCCTACCAGAAGGGCAGCGACCCGCGCACGGACGAAGCCATCGCCCTGTACCCGCAGTTGTCGGCGTTCCTGCAGCAGGAGACCGAAGAATCGGTGGGCCTGGCGGAAGCCGAAGCGGGCCTCGGCGCCGTGGCCCAGGTTGAGCGCGCATGACCTCGCGTGCCGATCGCCTGCAGCCGGTGGTGGACCTGGCTGAAAAACGCGAGCAGGAAGCCACGCTTGCCATGGCCGGCCAGCGTAACCAGCTGGCCATGGCCCAGCAACAGCTCGATGAACTGCGTCGCTACCGCGACGACTACGGCAGCATCCCTTCCGGCAGCAACGTTGCCGGCATCCTCAATCGCCAGAGTTTCCTGCAGCGCATCGACATGGCCATCGTCCAGCAGATGGCCGAGGTGGCCCGACGCGAACGCGCCGTGGCGGCATCGCAGCAGGCATGGATGGAAGCGCGTGGCCGGGCCAAGGCCCTGGACACCGTCACCACCCGCTACCGCGATGCCGAACGCAAGGCCGAGGACCGCCGCGAACAGAACCAGGCCGACGAGCGCTCGCAGACCAAGCGCAAGCCGGCCTAACGACGATGAGAACCTCATGAACACCCAGACGCCTTCCTCCATCCAGCTCAATCCGCCGCAGCGGGCGTCTACGCGGCAATCTGCGTCCACGCCCGACCGGGACGACGCACCGAGCTTTGGCGATGCGATGAAGCATGCTTCATCTGCGCTTGCGCCAAAAGCAGATCCGCCGCAGCATTCTGCGCCGGTACGCACGCAAGACGACACAACTGGACAGGCACAGTCACAAGCACAAGCGCCCCAGCAGGGCGGTGGCGCTCACCACGCCAAGGCCAAGGGCGACCGGGCCGACGCTGGCGATGCTGCTGATGCCACGGCTGCCGACGGCACCGGCGGCGTGGCCGTGGCTCTGGCCGACGCAGCTTCCGCGGCCGCACAAAACCCGGGTCCAGGTGCCGATGCCGACGAAGAACCCGCAGCCGACGCCAAGACGGCCAAAAGTGACCAGACATCCGGACCCGCACAGCCCGCGACCGACCCCGCCAACGGCCAGGCGATCGCCGCTGCCATGCTGGCGTTGATCCAGCAATCCGCGGCACCGGCGCCAGCTGCCACTACCGCTGCTGCGCCGGCCACAACGTCGGCCACGGCTACGATGGTCACGGCCACAAACGACAGCAAGTCCGCCATCGCCGACGACATCGGTGCAGCCATCACGGCGTCGTCGAAGATGGCCCAGGCCCTCACCAGTTCGCTCGGTGGTGCGGTGGCAGGTACCGTTGCCGATGCCGCCACGGGCGTGGTCGGCAAGGCAGTCGGCCTGGTCGGCGACGCCATGGCAGGGTTGCTGGGCAGTGGCGACAAGGCCGATGCGACCAAGGCGTCCCTGTTGCCTGACCCGTCGCTATTGGCCACGGGCCAGGTACCGCAAGCGTCCATTCCGGTATCGGCGCCGGCTGCCTTGCAAAGCACCCAGGTAGCCGGCACCCCCGCCTTTGCCAACGAGCTCGGCCAACAGATCGCCTGGATGAGCAATGGCGACATCAAGGAAGCGTCCATCCGCCTGCATCCGGAAGACATGGGCCAGCTGGACGTGAAGATCAGCGTGCACCAGAACCGCGTGGACGTGGCCTTTGCCGCCCAGCATCCCGCCGCCGTGCAGGCGGTGAACCAGACCCTCACCCAGCTGGACACCATGCTTGCCCACCACGGCCTGCAACTTGGCCAGGCGCAGGTCGGCCAGCAGCAGTCGGGGCAGGGCGGCCAGGACCATGGCAGGTCGTTCGCCCAGGTTGCGCAGGGCAGTGGCGAGCCTGGCGATGTGCCGGACGTGCAACAGGCGACCGTCCGGGCGCCCAACGCCCTGGTCGACGACTTCGCCTGACCGGCGGCCCCGGCAACGGAATATCGACACGCGTCGGGAAACCGGCGCGTCTGCTTTAAGGCAAACCCGCATTGCAAAGCCCTTCAGGGCGTGGCACGCGGCTTGCAACGAACATCATGACCGGCGTGGACGTTCCGCGCGAACGCTTTCGCCATTGCTATAACGCTTGAGGTTTTCCATGTCCGCAACCGCTGAAAACGCCGCTCCCGTCGTCAAGAAAAAGGGCAAGGGCGGCCTCCTTGCCATCCTCGCTGTGGCCGTCATTGCCATGGGTGCCGGCGGCTTCTTCCTGCTTCATAAGAAGGGCGCGGAGGAAGCGGCCAAGCCCGTCCATCGCGAGGCGCTGTACCAGGCGCTGGAGCCGGGTTTCGTGGTGAACTTCCAGGATGACCGCGCCCTGCGCTTCCTGCAGGTGGGGATCACCGTGATGTCGCACGATCCGGAAGCCATCCAGGCGGTGAAGGACACCGATCCTGTGATCCGCAACGCACTGGTGATGCTGTTTTCCGGCCAGGACGCCAGCACCCTGACCGACGCGAAGGGCAAGCAGAAGCTGCAGGCCGAGGCACTGGCCGCGGTGCAGAAGATCGTGGCTGACAAAACCGGCAAGCCCGGCGTCGACGCGGTGTATTTCACCAGCTTCGTGATGCAGTAACCCAAGGACCCGCCATGAGCGACCTGCTTTCCCAGGAAGAAATCGACGCACTGCTGGCCGGTGTGGAAGGCGGTGCGGTAGAGACCGAGGTCAACGAGCCTCTGCCGCCGGGCATGGCCGTCGAATACGACTTCACCCAGCAGGACCGCATCGTCCGCGGCCGGCTGCCTACGCTAGAGATGGTCAACGACCGATTTGCCCGCTATTTCCGCGCCAACCTGTTCAATGTGCTGCGCAAGGCATGCGAGGTATCCGTGCTGGGCGTGCGCATGGTGAAGTTCAACGAGTACGTGCATTCGCTAGCGGTGCCGTCGAATCTCAACCTGGTCCGCATCAAGCCCCTGCGAGGCACCGCCCTGTGCGTGCTGGAGCCGCGCCTGGTGTTTACCGTGATCGATAATTTCTTCGGTGGCGACGGCCGCTATCACGCGCGCATAGAAGGCAGGGATTTCACCCCGACCGAAAACCGCGTGATCCAGATCGTGCTGGGCGAGATTTTCACCGCCATGGGCGAAGCCTGGGCCCCGGTGTTGAAGATGGATTTCGAGTTCCTGAACTCCGAGATCAACCCGCAGTTCGCCAATATCGTCAGCCCCACGGAAACCGTGGTGGTCTCGCGCTTCCATATCGAACTGGACGGCGGCGGCGGGGAAATCCACCTCACCCTGCCGTATTCGATGGTCGAGCCGATCCGCGAACTGCTCGACGCCGGTGTACAGAGCGACCGCGCCGAACGTGACGACCGCTGGATCCATTCCCTGCACGAGGAAATTCTCGACGCCGAGGTGGAGCTGTCGTCGCTGATGGCCGAAACCCGCATCAGCATTGGTGATTTCCTGCACCTGCGCCCCGGCGACGTCATTCCCATCTCCGTGCCGGAATTCGCCTCGGTCTTCGCCGAGGACGTGCCGGTGTTCCGCGGCCGTCTGGGCAATGCCAATGGCCACAAGGCGATCCGCTTTGAGCAATTGATGCGTACGCGCGTGGCCAGGCACCAGGCCGAGCTGCTGCCGGATCCGATCCCGGCGTAACCGGGGGGTTGGCACACCCATTGCATTGCCTCTCGTGAGCCGCCGATAAACCGTCGCGCGGCAATGAACCATCACGAGAAGAAGCGCACATGAACAGTGAAGCCACCGCCCTTGCGGACGAGTCGAACGCCGGAGTCCTGGCCCAGGCCGGCATCTCCTCCGACGTCAGCCTCGACGTCATCCTGGACGTGCCGGTGACCATGGCCATGGAAGTGGGCCGCACCAAGATCTCCATCCGCAACCTGCTGCAGCTGAACCAGGGCTCGGTGGTGGAACTGGACCGCGCCGCCGGCGAACCGCTGGACGTGTTCGTCAACGGCACCCTGGTCGCCCACGGCGAAGTGGTGGTGATCAACGAGAAGTTCGGCATCCGGCTGACCGACGTGATCAGCCCGGCCGAACGGGTGCGCAAGCTGCGATGAAAACCGTGTTTGCCTCTTTCGGCGCCCTGCTGATGGCAGCCGCGCCGGGCATGCTGCGGGCCGCTCCCGCCGCCATGGCCGCTCCCGCCCCGATCAATACCGGTGCGGAGTTGCTGCGGGTGGTGCTGAGCCTGGCCGGCATCGTGGCCATGATCTTCGTCGCCGGCTGGCTTACCCGCCGTGCGCAGGCCCGGGTGCGTCCCGGTGGCCGGAAGATTCGCGTGATCGAGACGATGCCGGTGGGCGTGAAGGAAAAAGTGATGCTGATGGAAGTGGGTGGCACCCAGTTGCTGGTGGGTGCCTCGCCGTCGGGCCTGCGCACGCTGCATGTGCTGGCCACGCCGATCGTGGAGGACACCACCATCGCGTCCACGCTGCCGCCAAGCTTCCGCGACATCCTGGGCCAGTGGGGCAAGCGCTGATGAAGACGCTGCGCTGGATCCTGCTTGGCCTGCTGGTCTTGCTGCCGGGCCTGGCCGCCGCCGACCCCATCGGCATTCCGCTGGTGAACGTGGCGCCGGCCGCCAACGGCGGTTCGAACTGGACGCTGTCGCTGCAGATGCTTGCGCTGATGACGGCATTGACAGTGCTGCCGGCGATCCTTCTGATGATGACCTCGTTCACACGCATCATCATCGTGCTGGGCTTCCTGCGCCAGGCGCTGGGCACCAATACCACGCCGCCCAACCAGGTGATCCTGGGCCTGTCGCTGTTCCTCACCTTGTTCGTGATGGGGCCGGTGCTGAACCACTCCTACACCGAAGGCGTGAAGCCGTACATGGATGGCACGATGACGGCCGAAGCGGCATTGCCCGCCGCAGCCGCGCCGTTCCACCGCTTCATGCTGGACCAGACCCGCGAGCCGGACCTTCAGCTCTTCACCCGCCTGGCCGGCGATACGCCCTACGCCAGCAAGGAGGCCGTGCCTTACCGCGTGGCGCTGCCTGCGTTCGTCACCAGTGAGCTCAAGACCGCTTTCCAGATGGGCTTCCTGCTGTTCATCCCGTTCCTGATCATCGACCTGGTAGTGGCCTCGGTGCTGATGTCGATGGGCATGATGATGGTCTCGCCGATGATCATCTCGCTGCCCTTCAAGATCATGCTGTTCGTGCTGGTCGATGGGTGGACATTGCTGCTGGGCACGCTTGCCGGGAGCTTCTACACATGACGCCGGAAAGCGTGATCAATTTCGGCCAGCAGGCGCTGTACATCGCCATGCTGATCGGTGCCCCGTTGCTGCTCACCGCGTTGGCGGTGGGCCTGATCATCGGCATGGTGCAGGCGGCCACGCAGATCAACGAACAGACCCTGAGCTTCATCCCCAAGCTGATCGCCATGTCCCTGGTGCTGGTGGTTACCGGCCCCTGGATGCTGCGCACGCTGGTGCAGTTCACCCGGCAGCTGATCGAAAACCTCCCGGCCACGGTGCGCTGACCATGCCCGTCCAGGCCGCCCAGATCACCGCATGGATCGCCGCCTTCGCCTGGGCCCTCTCGCGCGTGGGCGGGCTGTTCCTGGTGGCTCCCGTACTCGGTGCCACCACGATCCCGGTGAATATCCGCGTCGGCATCGCCCTGGCGCTGGTGGTGGTGATCGCGCCGATGGCACCGATGGGCCTGGAGCCGATGTCAGGGCAGGGCATCGGTGTGCTGGCGCAGCAGATGCTGCTGGGCGCGCTGATCGGCTTCGTACTGAGAATTGTCTTCGAGGCGGTGGCCTTCGGCGCGCAGCTGATTTCCACCTCGATGAGCCTTTCCTACGCCGAGACGGTGAACCCGCTTGGCGGCGGCAGCTCGACGGTGGTGAGCCAGTTCTACACCGGCATGATCACCTTGCTGTTCCTGGCAATGGATGGCCACCTGCAGCTGATCGGCCTGCTCGCCGATAGTTTCCAGACCACGCCCATCGGCGGCGCGGGCGTGGGCACCGATGAAATCTGGGGCGTGCTTATGTGGACGGGACACCTGTTCTCCGGTGCCCTGCGCGTAGCCCTGCCGGCGCTTACCGCCTTGCTGGTGGTGAACCTGGGATTCGGCGCCATCAGCCGCTCGGCGCCATCGATGAACCTGTTCGCCGTGGGCTTCCCGATCACGGTGAGCCTTGGCCTGGTTGCCATCTGGCTGGCCCTGCGCCAGCTCCCCGGTGCCTTCGATTCGCTCTCTGCCGACGGATGGGCAACCATGCGCGGCCTCATTGGCGGAGGTTCGCCATGAGCGAGGAGAGCGACCAGGACCGCACCGAAGAAGCCAGTGAAAAGCGCCTTCGCGAAGCCCGCGAGAAAGGCGAGCTGCCGCGCTCGCGGGAACTCTCCACTGGCGTGGTGGTGCTGGCCGGCGTGTCCAGCGTGCTTGCCACGCGGGACGAACTGGCCGTGCATGCACGCAACATCATGATGCTGGGCGTGCACTACAACCGCGAGGACCTCTTCGCCGCCAACGGCATTTCCCATGTGATGTCCACCGCGGCGCTCGAGGCCTTGCGCATGCTCGGGCCGATGTTCGTGGTGACGATCGTTGCCGCCTTCGCCGCCCCGGCGTTGCTTGGCGGCCTTAATTTTTCCGGCCAGGCGCTGATACCGAAGTTCGACCGGTTGAACCCGATCTCAGGCTTCGGCCGCATTTTCTCCACCAACGGTTTCGTCGAGCTGGGCAAGTCGTTGCTCAAGCTGATCCTGATCGGCGGCGTGCTGGTCTGGTACATGATGAAAAGCCGTGCCGACATGCTGGGCACCGGCGCAGGCGACGTCGTTGCCGGCATCCACCGCTCGCTGGGCACCATCGGCCAGGCCTGCATGTACTTCGCCTGCGTGCTGGGTTTTCTCGGCCTGCTGGACGCGCCGTGGCAGAAATTCTCTTTCGCGAAAAAAATGCGCATGACCAAGCAGCAGCTCAAGGACGAGCACAAGGAAAGCGACGGCAATCCTGAGATGAAGGGACGCGTCCGCAGCATGCAGATACAGATGTCCCGCCGCCGCATGATGCAGGACATCCCCAAAGCTGACGTCGTCGTGGTCAATCCGAGCCACTTCGCCGTGGCGCTGTCCTACCAGGATGCCATGCGCGCGCCGAAGGTAGTGGCCAAGGGCATGGATGTGATCGCCATGCAGATTCGCTCGGTGGCCGGCGCGCACAAGATCCCGCTGGTGGAAGCCGCCCCGCTGGCGCGCGCGCTCTACAACACCACCGAAGTCGGCCATGAGATCCCCTCGCAGCTATTCGTGGCGGTGGCGCAGATCCTGGCCTACGTGTATCGCCTGAAGACCGCGCTCGCCCAGGGCGACGTAATGCCTGACAAACCGAACCCGGACGTCGATCCCGACCTGCTGGGCCGTTACCGCATGAACGACGAGAACTAAGCCATGGCCTCCCCGTCCACTTCAGGTTTCGCCGTGTTCGGCCAGATGGCCCGCCGCGGCATCGGTGCACCGATTGCCTTGCTGCTGGTGCTGGCGATGCTGATGCTGCCGTTGCCGCCGTTCATGCTGGACCTGCTCTTCACCTTCAACATTGCGCTGTCGCTGGTGATCCTGCTGGCGGTGGTGTACGTGATGCGGCCGCTGGAATTCGCAGCCTTCCCGACCGTGGTGCTGGGTGCCACCCTGCTGCGCCTGGCGCTTAATATCGCGTCGACCCGCGTGGTGCTGCTGCACGGCCACATGGGCCCGGGCGCGGCGGGCAAGGTGATCGAGGCCTTCGGCGAATTCGTCATCGGCGGTAATTTCGCCGTGGGCCTGGTGGTGTTCTGCATCCTCACCATCATCAACTTCGTGGTGGTCACCAAGGGCGCCACGCGCGTGTCGGAAGTGACTGCGCGCTTCACCCTCGATGCCATGCCCGGCAAGCAGATGGCCATCGACGCCGATCTGAATGCCGGCCTTCTCACCCAGGAACAGGCCCGCGAGCGTCGCCAGGAAGTACGCGAGGAAGCGGATTTCTACGGTTCGATGGACGGCGCCTCGAAGTTCGTGCGCGGCGATGCCACCGCCGGCATTCTTATCCTGATCATCAACATCGTTGGCGGCTTCTTCGTCGGCATGTTGCAGCATGGCCTTTCCGCCAGTGAGGCGGCGCGCAATTACACGCTGCTGACCATCGGCGATGGCCTGGTCGCCCAGGTGCCCGGCCTGATGCTTTCCATCGCCGCCGCGGTGATCGTTACCCGTGTGTCGAAGTCGCAGGACATGGGCCGGCACGTGGTGGGCCAGTTGTTCGGCCAACCCAGGGCGCTGGCGGTGGCCGGTGTGGTGCTGGCGGTGATGGGGCTGATCCCCGGCATGCCGAATATTGCCTTCCTGATGCTCGGCGCAGTCTGTGGCGCCGGTGCCTGGGCCTTGAACAAGCGCCGCCAGGAGGTGGCCGCGGCCACCCGGCGCGCCCTGGAGGCTCCGCCCGAGGCGCCGGTGTCCGGCGAGAAGCTGGAGCTGTCGTGGGAAGACGTGGCAAGCGTCGACACCATCGGCCTTGAGGTGGGTTATCGCCTGATTCCGCTGGTGGACAAGAACCAGGGCGGCGAGCTGATGGGCCGGATCAAGTCGGTCCGTCGCAAGCTCTCGCAGGAACTGGGTTTCCTGGTGCCGGCGGTGCACATTCGCGACAACCTGGACCTGGGCCCGCATTCGTATCGGATCAGCCTGATGGGCGTACCGATGGGCGAGGCGGAGATCCACAACGAACGGATGCTGGCGATCGACCCGGGCCGCGTGCACGGCGCGTTGAACGGTATCGCCACCACCGATCCTGCCTTCGGCCTGCCGGCGGTGTGGATCGAGCCGGGCCTGCGCGAACATGCGCAGTCGCTGGGCTACACGGTGGTGGATCCGGCCACCGTGATCGCCACCCATCTTTCGCACATCCTGGGCGGTCATGCCCATGAGCTCCTGGGTCACCAGGACGTGCAGCAGATGCTCGACCGCCTGGCGGCCACAGCGCCGAAGCTGGTGGAGGACCTCGTGCCCAAGCGCCTGTCGCTGGGCGTGGTTGTGAAGGTGCTGCAGAACCTTCTTGCCGAGCGCGTGCCGGTGCGCAACATGCGCGGCATCGTCGAATCCTTGGCGGAACACGCCGGCCAGAGTCAGGATCCCGGCGTGCTTTCGTCCGCCGTCCGCGTAGCCCTGGGGAGGCAGATCGTCCAGGAGATCGCCGGCATGGGGTCGGAGATCCCCGTCATTACCCTGGCGCCGGACCTGGAACAGATCCTCCTGGGCTCACTGCAAGGTGGTGGCGTGGCTGGCGCGGCGGTAGAGCCTGGCCTGGCCGAGCGCCTCCAGCAGAGCGTCGCCGAGGCCGCCCGGCGGCAGGAAATCGCGGGTGAACCTGCGGTTTTGCTGGTCGCCCCGAACCTGCGGCCGTGGCTCGCCCGCTTCACTCGCCACGTGGCACAGAACCTGCACGTACTTGCCTACAACGAGGTGCCGGACAACCGCCGCGTGCGGCTGGTCACGGCACTGGGACGCTAAGAGAAGGGGTAGGGCGAGCAATGAACGGCACACGACGGAAAACCCACGAGATGCGACGGAACGCCGCCGTTGCCGCCATTAACGCCAACGCCTTGACCCCCGCCACGCATTCCGGATCCACGCCATGAAGATCAAACGATTCGTTGCCGCCGACATGCGCCAGGCCATGCGGGAAGTGCGTGAGGAACAAGGTCCCGATTCGGTGATCCTGTCCTCCCGCCGCATCGCCGAGGGCATCGAGATCATCGCCGCGCTCGACTACGACGAGGCGCTGGTGCGCGAGGCTGCGGGACACAGCGCCGAGCGCGAGCCGGCTCCCTCGCCCCGGGCCGAGCTGCCGCCGATCGTCGCCCCGAAAGCGGCCCCCAGGGGCCAGGCCGAGGCCGAACCCGCCGCTGAGCGTCACCTTGCGCCCACCACCCCGCGCTCCGGGGCGACCCGCTACGGCACCGCGGCCCTGGCCGCTTCCGTCGCCGACGCCGTCCGCGCCGCTACCCGGGTGCCGGGTCAGGACATCGCCGTCAACGGCATGCGCGAAGAACTGAACCAGCTGAAGGAAATGCTGCAGATCCAGCTGTCCAGCCTGGGCTGGAACCAGCTCGACCGCGAGCAGCCCCTGCAGGCCCGCGTGCTGCGCGAGCTCACCCGCATGGGCCTGGATTCAGACGTGGCGCGCATGCTCACGGCGGAACTACCCGCCAAGATGACGGTTGAACAGTCGCGGTACCTGCCGCTGGGGCTGCTGTCCCGGCACATTACCGTCAGTGGCCGCGAGATCGACCAGCTCGGCGGCATCGTCGCCCTGGTCGGCCCCACGGGTGTTGGCAAAACCACCACTATTGCCAAGCTTGCCGCCCGCGCGGTGCTTCGCCATGGCGCGAATAACGTCACCCTGATCACCACAGACCAGTACCGCATCGGCGCCGCGGCCCAGATGGAGCACTACGGCCGCCTGCTTGGCGTGCGGGTGCACGCCGCCCACGACGCGGCAAGCCTGCGCACGGTGCTCGGCCAGTTGCGAGGCCACCACACCGTGCTGGTGGACACCGCCGGCCTTGCCGGCACCGATCCGCGCCTGCAAAGCCAGTTCGAGACGCTGAGGGCGGCGTCCGATGTGCGCGTTTGCCTGGTACTGGCGGCCAATGCCCAGGCCCAGGCCATGGAACATGCGGTACGCGCCTACCAGCCGTTGAAGCCCCAGGCGGTGATCCTGACCAAGCTCGACGAGTCCCCCCTGCTCGGTGGCGCGCTTTCTGCATTGATTCGCAGCGGGCTGCCCCTGGACTACACCACGGACGGTCAGCGTGTACCCGAAGACATCGCCACGGCGGATGCGCGAAAGCTCGTCCTCCGCGCGGCCCAACTGGTCAAGACCGGCCAGGCGGAACCCGACGATGTCCTGCTTGCCGACCGCTTCGGCGTCGCCCAACCCGCCCTGGCGTGAGCAACGGAATCCCCATGAACCTCGCAATCGGAAGTTACCTGCAGATGTCTTCGCCGCCCAGCAGCAACGACCTCGCCGTCGCCGCCCACCAGGCCGCGGGACTGGCCTTTATCGGCGACCGCCAGCCCTGCCGCACCATCGCGGTGGCCGGCGGCAAGGGCGGTGTCGGCAAGACCACCACGGCGGTGAACCTCGCCATGGCCCTGGCCATGGGTGGCCGCGACACCTTGTTGCTGGATGCCGACCTTGGCATGGCCAACGTCGACGTACTGCTGGGCCTGCAGCCCACGCGCCACCTGGGCCACCTGCTCGAAGGCAGCGCCCGGCTGGAGGAACTGATCACCGATTCACGCCACGGCCTGAAGGTGATCCCGGCCACCTCCGGCACCCGGCGCATGGCGCAACTGCCCAATGTCGAGCACGCCGCGGTGATCCGCGCCTTCGACGAGCTCACCGTCCGCCCTGAATTTCTCATCGTCGATACCGCCGCGGGCCTGTCCGACAGCGTGTCGATGTTCGCCGCCGCCGCCGACGACGTGGTGGTGGTGGTCTGCGACGAGCCGACCTCGCTCACCGACGCCTATGCCCTGATCAAGGTGCTCTCGCGCGAATTCGACGTCCCCCGTTTCCGCATCGTGGCCAACATGGTCCGTCATGCACAGGAAGGTAAACAGTTGTTCGAGAAGCTTTCCCGGGTGACCGGACGCTTCCTGGACGTGTCCCTGGACTTCATGGGGATGGTCCCCCACGACGAATACCTGCGCCAGGCGATCCGTCGCCAGGCGGCGGTCGTCGAAGCATGGCCAAGCAGCCGTTCGGCGCTCGGATTCAAGAATCTGGCACGTGCGGTCGATACATGGGGCGAACCCGAGCGTCGCGCCCAGGGTCGCATCGGCTTTTTCAGCGAGCGCCCCCGTCCGATGGGAGGGTTGCCGTCATGAGCGTCGCCACCGAATACCTGGAGGTTTCGCGTATCCCGGCGGATGAGCTGGTGCGTATCCACGCGCCGCTGGTCCGCAGGATCGCCTACCACTTGATGGGGCGCCTGCCGGCGAGTGTGGACGTGGGCGACCTGATCCAGGCCGGCATGATCGGCCTGCTCGAGGCGGCGAGGAATTTTTCGCCGACGCGCGCGGCCAGTTTTGAGACATACGCGGGCATCCGCATCCGTGGCGCCATGCTCGATGAGCTGCGCAAGACGGACTGGACGCCCCGCTCGGTCCATCGCAAGGTACGTGAAGTAGCGGAGGTGACGCGACAGATCGAGAACGAGACCGGCGCCGACGCCGACGACGCGGAAGTGATGAAGCGTCTTGGCATCGATGCGCTCGAATACAACCAGATCCTCGCCGATGCCGCGGGCGCCCGCCTGCTGTCGCTGTCGGCCCCCGAGGGTGACGAAGGCTCGGCCATCGATGTGGCCGACCCCGACGCCCAGGGTCCGGATGCGCTCTTCGAGCGCGAAGGCATGCGCGAGGCCCTGGCCGACTCGATCGACTCCCTACCCGAACGCGAAAAACTGGTCATGTCGCTCTATTACGAGCAGGAGCTGAACCTCAAGGAGGTCGGCGCCATCCTCGGCGTAAGCGAGTCGCGCGTGTGCCAGATCCACGGACAAGCCCTGATCCGCCTCCGCGCCCGCATGGGTGGCTGGCGCGAGCGGGCCTGAAAAGCCCCGACGAACAAAGAAGTAGCGCGAACGCATCGCGGAGAGACGTTTTGGACAAGAACATGAAAATCCTGGTGGTGGACGATTTCTCCACCATGCGCCGTATCGTCAGGAACCTCCTGGTCGAACTCGGCTTCACCAATACCGCCATCGCCGAGGCCGAGGACGGCGTCACCGCGCTCGCATCACTGCGCGCGGCCTCGTTCGACCTGGTGGTGACCGACTGGAACATGCCCAACATGACCGGCATCGAGCTGCTGCGCGCCATCCGCGCCGACGCCGCGCTCAAACACCTGCCGGTGTTGATGGTCACCGCCGAAAACAACCGCGACCAGATCATCGCGGCAGCGCAAAGCGGTGTGAACGGCTATGTGGTCAAGCCGTTCACCGCCGTCACGCTGAAGGAAAAACTCGACCGCATCTTCGAACGCCTCGCGGCCGCGAGCTAAGGCCAGCCATGAACACGATGATCTCCCCGTTGGGCCATGACGTGCCCCCGGCGTTGCGCGAACTGCTCGACTCAGGCGACCGCGCCGACTTCGAACAGGCCCTGGATACCCTCATCCGCAGCCGTGAGCAGCATCTTTTCCGTGCCATGGGTTGCCTTGCCCGCGACCTGCACGACGCCGTTCGCCGCCTGTCCTCGGACATATCCTCCAACGGCGAGCCCGGCAACATGGGTGACGCCCGCAAACATCTCATCGACGTGCTGGAGATGAGCGCCACCGCAGCCCATCGCAGCCTGGACTTCTCCGAACAGCTTCGCCCGCAGGTGCAGGCGCTTTCGCGCGAGGCCGACGAGTTGATGGCCGTGGACCCGGCCAGCACCGATTTCTCCGCCGCCGCTTTCGCCCTGGCTTCCCACGTCGATGAATTCGCCGTGGCCGCCGACGCGGGCCTGGGCGAGATGGTGGAAGCGCAGTCCTGGCAGGATCTTTCCGGCCAGCGCGTGCGCAAGGTTGCCGATTTCCTGGGCAAGGTCGACGCCTCGCTGCTCGAACTGGTGCGCCTGACCGGCACCCTTGCCGGCGCGGCCGCCGCGCCGGCGAACGACCGTGTCGCCCAGGACGAGGTCGATCGCATGCTCAGTGAATTCGGCTTCTAAGGAATAGAAGATGAGCGTCGAGCTGGACAGCGAGTTGGTCAATGTTTTCCTGGTCGAGGCCGGGGAGCTGTTGGACCGTCTCGGCGAACAGCTGGTGGAACTGGAAACCATGCCGGGCGACACGGAGTTGTTGAACGCGGTATTCCGTGCCTTCCACACCGTGAAGGGCGGCGCGGGATTCCTCGGTTTCGATCCGATGGTGGCGCTTTGCCATCGCGCCGAGGATCTGCTGAACCAGGCCCGTAACCACACCTTGCTCCTGAACTCAGCGCACATGGACGCGTTGCTGGAATCGCTTGACCTGCTCAACGACATGATGCGCGCCTGTGATGCGGGCGAGACCCTGCGCGAGGCACCGGCGAGCCTGTTGCGCCGCCTGGAGTCGCAGCAGGATGTCGACGCGGTAAGCGTGCCTGAGCCCGTGGCCGGGGCGGTGGCCGGCCCTTGTGCGGATCCGGTCTGCGTGGACCCGATCGACGATGAATTCGAGGCCCTGATCGCCGCCGCGCGCGTGGGCCGAGGCCACGAAGCAGCGGTCGCGCTCGTGCCAGCCAAACCGGTATCGGCCACCGGCGACGCGCCGATCGGTGACGATGAATTCGAAGCGTTGCTCGATTCCCTTTATGGCGCCGGTGGCGCACCAGGCACGGTCGAGGCCATCGCCGACGCGGCCCCTGCACCCGTGATGCCGGCCGCGAAGGCCCCGTCCAGCACCGCCATCGACGATGATGAATTTGAAGCCATGCTAGACGCCCTGCATGGCACGGGGAAAGGTCCGGGTAGTGTGGCTCCTGCCGCCGGTGCTGTTTCCCCCGCCGCGACGGCCGCGCCGGTGGATGCAGCCACGCCCGCGCGCGCTGCGGTCACCCCGGCCGCTTCCACCCCGGCTCGTTCAACCGCGACGGCCGATAGCACCGTCCGCGTCGATACCGCCCGCCTGGACGGCCTGGTCAATGCTGCCGGCGAACTGGTCCTGGTGCGCAACCGCCTTTCCATGCTGGCAGGCGGTGGCCAGGGCGAGGCGATGAACCGCGCCGTCGCCGAACTCGAACGAGTGGCAGCTGACCTGCAGAACGCGGTGCTGCGCATGCGGATGCAGCCGATCGGCAAGCTGTTCCAGCGTTTCCCGCGCATCGTGCGCGACCTTGCCCGCCAGCTGGGCAAGGACATCGAATTGAAGACCGAGGGTGAGGAAACCGATCTTGACCGCACCGTGGTCGAGGCGTTGGCCGATCCACTCATCCATCTGTTGCGCAATGCCGTCGACCACGGCATCGAGGATCCTGCCGACCGCACGCGGCTGAAGAAGCGCGCGCAGGGTACCGTGCGTCTAGCCGCAGCCCAGGTAGGCGACCGCATCATCATCACGGTGGCCGACGACGGTCGTGGCATGGACCCGGAAGTCCTGCGTCGCAAGGCGGTGGAAAAGGGTCTTCTGGACGAAGAACAGGCCGCACGCCTGGACACCACCGAATGTTTCGAACTGATTTTCCGCCCGGGGTTCTCCACCCGTGCCCAGGTGTCGGACATCTCCGGCCGCGGCGTGGGCATGGACGTGGTCAAGACCAAGATCGTCGAGCTTGGCGGCACCCTGGCGATCGATTCACTGGCCGGACGTGGCAGCGAAATCCGCCTGTCGGTCCCCCTGACCCTGGCCATCCTGCGCGTGTTGATGGTGCGCGTGGGCAACCGGCGGCTGGCGCTGCCGTTGTCCAACATCGCCGAGGTATTCGAGCTCGTGGCAGGGCAAGTGAGCGTGGTGGATGGTCGCGTCGTGGCCAGCCACCGCGGCCGTGCGCTGCCGCTATGCGATCTCGCCCAATGGGCCAACGCGCCCATCGGCGGCCGCCACGTGGTAGTGGTGCACATCGGTAGCCAGCGCGTGGGTTGCCTGGTCGACGACGTGCTGGGCCGTGAAGATGTCATGGCCAAGCCGCTGGGCAGCCTGCTGAAGGATGTCCCGGGCATTGCCGGCGCCACCATCACCGGCGATGGCGCCATCGCGCTGGTACTGGACCTTTCCTCGCTTGCCGATGGCAGCCAGTCGTGGCTGCCTGCACCGCGGGGGCTCACCTGATGAACCTGGTCAGCCTCGGCGGCACGATCCTCGCGTTCGTCGTCATCATCGTCGGGACCATCCTCAAGGGCAGCACGCTCGACGCGTTGTGGAACCCGGCAGCCTTCGTCATCGTCTTCGTCGGCACCACGGCTGCGTTGCTCGTGCAGACCTCCAGCGAAACGCTCAAGCGCGCCATGGCCATGCTGCCGTGGGTGTACCGCCCGCCTGTGGACGAAGCCCGTGAACTGGTCGGGCGTATTGTCAGCTGGAGCGAAGTGTCACGTCGCCAGGGCCTGCTGGGCCTGGAAAACGGCATCGAGCGTGAAACGGATCCGTTCGTGCGCAAGGGCCTGCAGTTACTGGTGGATGGCACCGAGCCCGACGCCATGCGCAGCGTGCTGGAAGTGGAAGTGCTCACGCGCGAACACTCCGATCTTGACGCTGCAAAGGTGTTCGAGAACGCCGGCGCCTATTCACCTACCATGGGCATCATCGGCGCGGTGATGGGCCTGATGGCCGTGATGCAGAACCTCACCGACCCGAGCAAGCTCGGCCATGGCATCGCCGCGGCATTCGTGGCCACCATCTACGGCATCGGCCTGGCAAACCTCCTGATGCTGCCGATCGCCTCCCGGTTGAAAAGCATTTCCCGCGGCCGGTCGCAGATGCGCGAGATGCTGGTGGAAGGATTGGTCTCCATTGCGCAGGGCGACAATCCGCGCCATATCGAGAGCAAGTTGCAGGGCTACCTGCCATGAAGCGCCGCCACCACGAAGAACACATCAACCACGAGCGATGGGCCATCCCCTATGGCGACCTGATCACCTTGCTGCTGGCCCTGTTCGTTGTGATGTACGCGGTCTCGGCCGTGAACGAAACCAAGTTCCGCGTCATGGCGGCATCGATCAACGAAGCCTTTCATGGCACCCCCCAGGTGATCCAGGCGCCGCGCGCGGGTGATCCTTCGGCCCAGGTGCCGTTGCCGAATAAATCACGCGTGGCCCAGGCCGCGCCCGTGGCGCGCATCGATGTGCCCATTCCGCCGCGCGACCTGCCGCTGCCGGGCCACGAGGGTGCCGCTGCCCAGGCCGGACCCACGGCCGACAACCTGCAGGCGGCAGCCGGTGCGAAGACGGGTGAAGCGGCCAACCTCGATGCCATCGCCGAGCAGGTACACAAGGCTTTGCAGCCCCTGATCGACAAGGATCTGGTGACGGTGCGGCGCACCGATGACTGGCTCGAGATCGAAGTGCGCACCGATATTCTCTTCGCCAGCGGCGCCGCGCGGCTTTCCGCGCCCGCTGAAGACGTGCTGCGCCACGTGGCTGGTATCCTCACGCCGTTCCCGAACCCGATGCGCATCGAGGGATACACCGACACCACGCCCATCGCCAGCGCGATTTTTCCGTCCAACTGGGAATTGTCCGCGGCACGTGCGGCCAGTGTGGCGCGGTTGCTTACCGGAAGCGGCATCGACCCGCACCGGGTGGGCATCATCGGCTGGGGCGAATTCCGTCCCGCAGCCGACAATGGAACCGTCGACGGCCGCAATCGCAACCGCCGCGTGTTGATCGTGGTGATGAGCGACAAGGCGGCGCCCGCGCGCTTCTACAGCGACGACGATCGCGTGGCTGGCAAGCTCGCCCAGGCGCCTGCCTCTTCACCTTCTGCGCCTCACGCGGCCAGCAATGAGCCAGCGGTGGTTGTCCCGGCCAGGCTCGAGGCCGCGTCCGAGGCCAGGACAACGGCCAGTGGCGCAGGTCTTGTGGCCCCCGTTGCGGCCACCATGGCGACCAGCCCTTCGTTGGGAGTCCACTGACGGTGCGTATCTGGGCCATCGCCAACCAGAAGGGTGGGGTAGGCAAGACCACTACCACGGTAGCCCTTGGTAGCTTGCTCGCCGAATCGGGCCAGCGCGTGCTGCTGGTGGACATGGATCCGCATGCATCGCTCAGCGGCTATGTTGGCGTGGAGGGCGGCGCCGGTGGCAGCGTCTACGATCTCTTCGGCGTCAACGGCGACGTGGTGGAGGCCGCGAGCCTGGTGCAGGCGACGACATTCGAGCGTCTTTCGGTACTTCCCGCTTCACCTGCCATGATCACGCTCGACCGCCAGCTGGGTGCCCGTTCGGGCATGGGCCTGGTGCTCAGTACGTCACTGGGCATGCTGGCTAACGATTTCGACTATGTGTTGATCGACTGTCCGCCGACACTCGGCGTGTTGATGGTCAACGCGCTGGCGGCCTGCCAACGCATGCTCATTCCCACGCAGACCGAAGCACTGGCCCTGGCGGGACTGGGCCGCATGCTGCGCAGCCTGTCGATGATCGAGCGCTCGCGCGGCATGCCGCTGCGGCGGCGAATCGTGCCCACCTTGTTCGATGCGCGCACGCATGCTTCGCGCGCATGCCTTGAGGAGCTGCGTGAGGTCCACGGCGACCTGGTGACGCAGAGCGTGATCCCGGTGGATACGCAGATCCGCGAGGCCAGCGCCGCCGGTGTGCCCCTGGCCTGGTGGCCTGCGGCGCGCCGGGGTGGCGAGGCCTATCGCAGATTGCTGCAGGAATTGCTTGCCCTCCAGGCAGCCCATGAGGTCTCCGGCGATGCACGCGCGGAGGATGCAGCATGAACTTGCGCGCCTTCCATGATGCCGATGAGCTGGTGGCCGATTATCTTTCAGCGCTGCTCAAGCCCGCGCCGTCCAGCCTGATCGAGCCTCCGCCGAAATCGCACGCCCCGCCACAGGCGAGGGCAGCCGTCCCTCTAACGGCGTCACCGGATCCTGTGTCACCTGAAAACGCCTCGCGCTATCTGCTGTGCGAGGCCGCCGGGGTGCGGCTGGCTCTGCCGATGGGCGAGGTGCGGCACATGGTGCCGTTGCCGCCGCTTCGGCCGGAGCCGGGTGACCCCGACATCTGCCTGGGACACTGGCGGCATCCCGGTGGCGAGGCGCGCGTGATCGACCTTGCCGCGCTGCTTGCCCCCGACATGGCCGGCGCCGAGGCCGATACCCTGCTATTGCTGCACGACCGTACCTGGGCGCTGGCCTGCACCGTCTACGAAGAATCAGTGGTGCTGGACGCCGAAGGCATCGCCTGGCGCACGCCGACGCAGTCGCGTCCGTGGCTGGTAGGCATGATGCGGGAGCTGCGCTGTGGCGTGATCGACGTGCCGGCACTGATCCATTCCTTCCGCACCCTGGCCGGGGAGGCCCCATGAGCATGCTCGCCGCCTCCACCGATGACAGCGTCTGGCTGGGTTTTGTCCTTGAAGGACAGCACTATGCGGTGCCGTTGCCTGCTGTGCGCGAAGTGATCCGCCTGGGTGACGTTACGCCCGTGCCGGGCGCACCGGATGAAGTGATGGGCGTGGTGAACCTTCGTGGCCAGATTGTCAGCGTGCTCGATGGCCGCCGCCGCTTCGGCCTGGTTGCCATCGATACCGGCCACGACGACGAACGCATCATGGTGATCGAGCACGGTGAGGAAACCATCGGCATGCGAATCGATGCCGTCGGCGACATGCTGGTGGCGGATCCTGCCGATATCGCCGCCCCACCGCCGGGCCGCGCCAGCCGCCGCGGCGATCCGGTCAGCGGCATCATTCCCCGTGCCGACAGTTTCGTCGCGCTGGTCGATGTCGAGCGGCTCTGCCGACTTTAGTACCTGCTGTCCCGGCATGGATTCTGCATGGAACCGGTTGTCCAACCGGAGCCCTGTCATGAACTACCCGCTTACCATCGCATTCGGCCTCATTTCCCTGGTCCAGCTGGCCATGCTGGTGTTCGTCTACCGTCGCCTGGGCCAGCTCAACGTCGGAATTCCGGCGCAGGCGCCTGCCTTCACGGCGCCCGAGCCTGATCTCGCTACCGATGTCATGGTCGGTGCCCTGCGCAAGCTCGACCAGCGCATCGACGATCTGGAGATCCAGGCCCGCCAGGTGCCCGCGGCCGTCGCCGATGTCGTTCCCGCCGACCGCTCCTACATGCTGGCCCAGCGCCTCGCCCGCCAGGGCGCCAGCGCCCAGCAGATCGCCGAAACCTGCGGCATCTTCCCCAGCGAAGCGGAACTCCTGCAGCGCCTGCACGGCGGCACCCGCCACTAGGTGTCAGCCACTAGGGGTCAGAGTCAATATGCGCGTCGCGCCCTCTAGTGAAATTGGCCATGGCGTGGCAGGCTCGGGTGGTGACCAGCAAAACTGACACCACCCAGCGCCTTCGTGACCTCGCGCAATTGCGGCGCGTCCGCGACCGGATCGACAGGGAATACGCCCAGCCACTGGATGTGGAGGCGTTGGCCCGCGGAGTGGACATGTCGGCAGGGCATCTGAGCCGCCAGTTCAAACTCGCCTTCGGCGAATCGCCGTATGCCTACCTCATGACGCGGCGTATCGAACGGGCGATGGCCTTGCTGCGGCGTGGCGACCTTAGCGTGACCGACGTTTGCTTCGAGGTGGGTTGTTCATCATTGGGCACCTTCAGTACACGGTTCACGGAACTCACGGGCATGTCGCCCAGCAGCTATCGACGCCAACAGGCACAGGCAACGGCGGGCATGCCCTCGTGCGTGGCGCGGCAGGTGACGCGGCCGATCAGGAATCGAGAAGCGCCCACACCTGAGCCTTCCCTAGACTGACCGCTCCTGACCCAACCTCATCGGAGTGATCACCATGGACATGAACATCCACGCCAGTTTCCTGCCGCAAATCGATCCGGAAGCCTCACTGGCCTTCTATCGCGATACGCTGGGTTTCGAAGTCCGCAATGACGTCGCCTATGGCGGCAACCGCTGGATCACGGTGGGTCCGGTGGGCCAGCCGGCGACATCCATCGTGCTGTACCCTCCGGCCGCCAGCCCGGGCATCACCGACGACGAGCGCCGCACCATCGCCGAAATGATGGCCAAGGGCACCTACGGCATGATCCTGCTGGCCACGCCCGATCTCGATGGCGCTTTTGCCCGCCTGCAAGACAGCGATGCCTACATCGTTCAGGAACCCACCGCCCAGCCCTATGGCGTTCGCGACTGCGCCGTGCGCGATCCCGCCGGCAACATGATCCGTGTGCAGGAACGGGGCTGAGGCCCGTGTCGCGCTGCGGGTCCGTCCGCAGCGCGGCCTTGCATATTCGGCAAGCCGTCGTGACATGACATGAGCGTTCTTTCATCGAGTGGCCAACGGTCGCCTGGCCGTGTTTAACTGTCTCGACAGGGAATGACTGATCGACGAGCGGGGGGTATAGCGCCGTGAAGGTGCAACTTAAGGGTTTTTGCAGCATCGGATTGCCGCCCGTATTCCGCGCTGCGGCCTTTACGCTGGCCGTGGTTTCGGCCGCGGCTGGCGCCCAGGACGTCCCGGCGAAGGCGCCGGTGCAGGCCGCGCCACCGAGCACCGAACTGCCACGCGTGACGGTAACCGCGCCATACACCACCACCCACGGCGGCTATGTCATTTCCAGCGATTTCCGCGTGGACCCACGCATGCCCTCGGTGGTCTTCCCGGCGCAGGCCCTGCAGCAGGATGACATCCTGAGCATCCGGCCGGTGCACCTGAATCCCGATGAATACCTGGTGTTGCAGGAATGCGCGCAGGCCGACTGCGCCCAGGCGGCCAACGTGCGTGTATGGAACAGCGCTGGCGCGGTCAACACTTACGTGGGTGCCAATCCCGAAAGGATCTGGATCAAGCATGAGAACAAGTACTTCATCTTCCTAAAACGCTTGCCCCTTGTGACCGGTGCATGTGGGGGGTGCGGCGATTCGTTCACCAGTTTCGAGCCGGTCAGCCCGCCCATGACGCTATATCCCAGGGGTCAGGCGGCATCGATGATGCAAGCGGAACTCGCAGGGCATGCTGAGGACCCCGCGATACCGGTGGTGTCGCAAAGCCACGAGGAAAGCGAATACGTCGTGCGGTTCGAAGGCGGTAGCGTGGTGCGGATCAAGCGCATGCATGCCGCAGCCGACGACAATGCAGCTCCGCTTTCGCGCGCGGGCCCCTGACCGGCCGCCATTTCACCCACCGGGCACCCTTGCATGGGAGCCGGATGTACCCACCGGCCTAGTCCATCCGGCGTGTGGCAGAGCGCGGGTCGATGCCCAATGATGTCGGCGCGGCCCTGGGAGGGCCGGGCAACGGCGGGGTCAAAGTAGTGAATATCCAGCGTTCCAGTGCCGTGGAGCTTTCGGCCCATCGCGTGCAGCCGACGGACGGAAAGGCGTTCTCGACCTTCCGTATCAACCGGCTTCGCCACGACTTCCACCTGCATCCGCTGCTGCAGCTTCCCGAACTTGCCAACCTGGCACGCGAAATGATGCCCATGGGCAAGTGCCGTTTCGTACGACCGGGCATGCAGCAGGACTCGAAATTCGACCATGCCGGCGAGCATCCCGATGGCCGCGGCATCGATGAAGTGTTCCGTCGTATCGAAGAAACCGGCTCCTGGATAGCGCTCTACAACATCGAGTCAGTACCGCGTTACGCCGCCTTGCTCGAAGACATCCTCGATACCGTGCGCGAGATCGTCGAGCGCGAGCAGCCGGGTGTGTTCAACCTTTCAGGCTTTCTCTTCATTTCCGCGCCGCCGTCGGTAACGCCATTCCATATCGACCGCGAGAATAACTTCTGGCTGCAATTGCATGGCCGCAAGGTGTTATCGGTGTGGGACGACTCCGACCGCGTGGCGGTACCAGCCGATTCGGTCGAGGATTTCATCGTCAACCACACCTTGAAGAAGGTGAAGCTGACCGATGCCAGCCGGCATTCGGCGCATGAATTCGACAGCGGCCCGGGTGATGGCGTGTATTTCCCGAGCACCTCGCCGCATGCCACGCGCACGGACAACTCCTGGGTGGTGCCCGGTGACGGCGTTTCGGTGTCGCTGGGCGTTACCTTCTATACCAGCCACACGCGGCGCATGGCCCGTGTGCACCAGGTGAACCGTGCGTGCCGGAAATACCTGCACATCGATCCGGCGTATCCGGGTGCGGCGCCCATCCGTGACCGGATCAAGGCACCGCTGGGGTTTGGCCTTGCCATGGCAAGGCAGTTCGCCCTGCGCCAGCTGCACGCCATACGGGCCTTGCGCGAAGGCGTGAAACCCGTCGAAGGCTGGTGGGGCGAGAAGGCCCCACCCGGTTCCTACTAGCGAAGCGTCGAGGCGAAGAAGGCCGTCGCCTGTTTGATGGCCACTTCATGCGTCACATCCTGCGCTACTGCGTGCTTGCATAAAGCTCCAAGCTGCGCGCGGCCGGCGTGGGTGCAGGTGGCAAGGAAATCGTAGTGCCCGACCTTGTCCAGTTCATGGATGGACGCATGCGGCAGCAACCGGGCCGCCAGCTCGCCGTTGGTGGCAGGCTGCGCCACCTCGTCGGCCTTGCCCAGCAGGATCGACACCGGTTGCTGCACGATCTTCAATCCTTCCGGGTCGAACGCCTCGATGATCCCGGGTGCCATCACGAATACCGAGCGGATACCGGGCACGGCGTGATCGTTCTTCGCCTGGCTCATGAAAGGGGCAAGCTCCGGCGTGGCCGCCGCCTTCAGATGGTCTTCGAATGTTACCCCCGGCGACTCCTTCTGCGGCATGCATGTGCTGTCGCCTGGATGCGCGCGGCAGAAGGCAATGAAGTGGTCCAGGTCGACGCGGGCACCGGCGGCGGCAAGCGCGGCAAACCCCCCGGCTGAGAAACCGGCAACGCCCAGTCGCGCGGTGTCCACGTGCGGCGCCAGGGTGCTATCGGCAAGAACGGCTTTCAACGCGGCCTTGAGGTCTTCGGCGCGCTCCCAGATCAGCGTGCTTCCCGCCACGGTCATGGGATCCATGCCGTTATTGCCCGGATGGTCCACGGCGATCACTAGGTATCCCGCGCGTGCCATGGCGATACCGAACCAGCCCATGACCCGCGCGGTGCCGCCATTGCCGTGAGACAGCAACAGGGTTGGAAATTTGCCGCTTGCGATGGAGGCGTCGGCAGCTGCGGAACCGACATTGAATAAGGGCGCGTCAGGCGGGCCAACGGTGATCGATGTTTCTTTTGAGCCATCAGCCGCCGGGTACCATACGGTATAGCGCACCACATCGCGGTGGGCGGCATCGCGCGCGGCAGCGCCTGGCGTATGCGTGGTGCCGTGGCGTTCGCCGACCGGCGTGGAAGGCCGCGCACAGGCGGCCATCGGTAAAGCCATGGCGAGGAGCGCCGGGACCAGCCATCGAATCATCGATCGCATCTTCTGTTTCCTTCAAGTGGATTGATTCACGGCCAGCGGAAGCCAGATCTCAACGCCGCCGTTGCCCGTGGTGTCGTCGAAGCGTTCGTCGTAGCGCTCGAATTCTGGAGCGTCGGCGAGGGTTAGGCCCGAACCGGGCAGGTAGTCGTTCAACAGCCAGTACCAGGTGGAACGGATGGTGCTGATATGCCCCTCATGCCAGCCCACCACGTAGCGCCGGGCCGGGATGCGTACGGTTTGCCACCCGGTGCGGATATGCGAGAACGACGGCACGGCAAAGCCTGCGATGTAGTCGAAGTTGCCTTCCTCGTCGCTGTTGCAGCACACGCCATAGGCGATCGGCCCGGCATCCCGGCTTTCGCCCAGCAGCCGCTGCCATTGTGAGGGGATCGATGCCACCGACGTGCCGCGGTGGCGAGCACCGATGCCGGCGATCAGCAGGGTATCGGCATCAGCCAGGCGCGGTTCCTGTGCGCATGGGGCGGAAACATCGTCCAGCTTGACCGCGTCCACCAGTGGCAGGCTGCGCAGGCCATGCTCGCGCACATCGTCGGGCGTGCGGCCGAACTGTTCGCCGAACGCGCGGGTAAATGCACCATGGGATGAATATCCGGCGACCAGCGCCACCTGGAGGATGTCGCCGGCTCCGGCAGCGAGTTTGCGCGCCGCCTCACTCAGCCGGCGTCCGCGCAGGTAGCGCACGATCGGGCTGCCGGTGCTGGCCTGGAACAACCGCGACAAGTGGAACGGCGAGACGCCCACCGCGTGTGCGATATCGGCCAGGGCGAGCTCTTGCTCGTAGTGGCTTTCGATGTACCAAAGGGCTTTGCCGGCGGCACCCATGCTGTCGTCTTCCGCGTTGATCCAAGGCCAGGGCGAAGGTTAGCCCAGGGCCGGCCATTCGCGTTTGACCGTTCTTGCGCCTAGCCCTCGCCTGCACCGTGGATGGCACCGAGCACCGCCGCCAGCAATATATAAAGCTGGTCGGGAATATCCTCCCGCAGACGCACCGCGGCGAGTACCGCGGCCACCTGTGGATCGACGTTGGGCGCCAGCCCCCTGGCATGGGCGCGCGCCAGCAGGGCCTCCACCTCTTCGGTACCGAGCTTCTGCGACACCGTAGCGCGTGCGGAACTTGAGAGGCGAAGCGTTACCTTGCGCCGTGGCGAGGGAAGGACCTGGGTCATGCCATGGCCTGCAGGAACACGGCGCTGCGTTGGCTTGCCACCTGCGGCAGGCCCTGCACGATGGCCAGGTGCTCCACCTGCATGCCGGCCTCTTCGATGAGGCGATGGAGTTTCGGTGACTGCGCCTCGAGCTGGCGCACGGCCGGTTCGAACTGCGCGTACACCCGTACCGTCGCCCGCAGTCCACGCAAGTGGATGTCGCCCTGCAGCGGCCCAAGGCTGGGCACATCGATGGTGAATCCCAGTGTCCAGCTGTCGCTGGAGGATTCACCCGCCGTGTTGGGTTCGCGTTCCATCTTCAATTGCAGCACGTCGTATCCGCGCACCCCGCGGACCGGCAGTTCGAGCATCCACGCGTTGGCCTGCGGTTGCGATTCGAGCTGGCTCACCTCCAGCCGGGCCACCGCGCCGCGCACGTTCGTGCGCAGGTGCTCGACCAGGCTGTCGACGTCAGTCTCGGCATCGACCACCATCCGCGCCTGCGTCAGAAGTGCCCGTTGCCGCAATGGCGGCGGTACTTCCTGCGCATCCTGTGCGGTGACGCGGTTGCCGGGCATCGGTTGCCGTGCCAGGGCGGCTACTACCTTGAGCAGGGCGGCTTTCCAGTCGTCGCCGTCTGCAGGTGCGGCGCTCCCACCCGGTAACGGCAGCGGCGCGGGGCGTTGCACCGGTGTGTCGGCCTGGCGGCCTGGCGTCCCGGTGGTTCCCGGACCCTGTCCCAGCAGTTGTCCAAGCGAGCGGCCAAGGGACTGCCCTAGCGCCTGTCCGAAACTTGGCGCGGGTCCGGCGTTGGCGCCGGCGCCCTGCGGCGTGCCGGCTGGCGTTCCCGTCGGCGATCCCGCTGGCGGTCCACTGTTCAGTGGTGCGCTGCCGTCCTGTTGCCGGGCTTCATCGAGCAGCGTCGACTCGAAGAACAGGCCGCTACGGGCAATCGCCTGCTGCAATTTGTCCGGTAGCGAGAGCTCATCGGGCGTGGGGATGGCCTGCTCGAGATTGGCCAGTGCCGTACGCAGTTCCGGCGGCAAATTCCTCGCGGCGGGACGACGCGAGAGCGCATCGAGGGTGCCGAGCAAGGGTGCGTAGCCCGCCTGTTGCGGCAGCCGGTCGCGCAGGGCCTGCATCAGTACCTGGTCTTCGGCGGCGTCCAGCACGACTTCGAGCTGGGGCAGGGGGCCGTTGCTTGCCACGCGCACGGTGAACTGAGAGGGCAGCGGCACGGAGGTCGCATCGGCCTCCACCGTCATGCCGGCGATCTGCAGCACCAGCAGGCCCTCGTCGTTCAAACCCAGCGATTGCGCCTGCATCACGGCGCCAAGGCGCAGGGCTTCACCGACACTGCTCGCGGCAGCGCCGGCCCAGACCTGGGCAGCGATCGTCGTGGGTTGGATGATCACCGTCGCAAGTTCCTGCATGGGATGAGGGGTTGTCCCCCACGGTATCGGCGGCGCCGTCGCGGTCTTTAGTGCAATCGGAGCTAAAGCTTCACCCCCTCGCGCCGATAAGCCCTGCAAGAGAAGCCCGGGTGCCGCCCGGGACGCACGGATTCCCATGGCCTCGCGCAAGTCCTTAGCCCCGATCACCCTCGATGCGGACCTCCGCCTGTCCCAGGCGCCGGCCCTGCGCGAGCGTTTGCTCAAGGCTTTGGGGGCAGGTAGCCCGGTGACGCTCGATGGCGGCGACGTGGCCCAGGTGGATACGGCGGCCCTGCAGGTGCTGTGCGCCTTCGCACGCGACGCGATCGGCGCGGGCCTGCCCGTAGGCTGGAGCCGGGTAAGCCCGGCCTTGCGTGAGGGCGCCGCGATGCTTGGACTGAACCAGACAATGAACTTGCCGGCGGCCTGATGCCGGCTTTGACGAGGTAGAAGATGGCTAAGATTCTTGCGGTAGACGATTCAGCTTCGATGCGCAGCATGGTGGCCTTCACCTTGCGTGGCGCAGGCCACGATGTGGAAGAAGCCGAGAACGGACAGTTGGCCGTGGAGGCGGCCAAGGGCCGCAAGTTCGACCTGGTGCTGGCCGACGTCAACATGCCGGTGATGGATGGCATCGCCATGGTGCGCGAGTTGCGCGGCCTGGCCGAATACAAGGGCGTGCCGATCCTGATGCTCACCACCGAGTCACACCCGGAGCGCAAGCAGGAAGGCAAGGCGGCCGGCGCCACCGGCTGGCTGGTCAAGCCGTTCGATCCTGACCAACTGCTGGCCACCGTCGGCCGCGTGTTGGGCTGACCCTCATGGCAAAGGTGGATCTGGCCCAGTTCCATCGGGCATTTTTCGATGAGAGCAACGAAGGCCTCGCGGCCATGGAAGCCGCGTTGCTGGCACTGGATGCCGGTTCCGATGACGGGGAATTGATCCACACGATCTTCCGCGCCGCCCATTCGATCAAGGGCGGCGCTGCCACGTTCGGTTTTGCCGACGTCGCCGCCTTCACCCACGTGGCCGAATCGTTGCTCGAGGAAGTGCGCTCGGGCCGCCGGGCGATCGATGCCGCGGCGGTGGAGTTGCTGCTGCGCTCGGTCGACGTGGTGCGTGTGATGCTCGAGCGTTCGGCCGCCGGCATAGCCGCAGCCGATGCCGAGAGCGAGGCATTGCGGTCCGCCCTGGCGGCCATGGTCGGGGGCGCGGTTGTCGCCACCGTCGGCCCGGCCAGCGCGGCCGTCGCGGGCGTGGCCGGCTGGGACGTCACCTTCCGTCCCTTCGACTACCTGCTAAAGACCGGCAACGAGCCGCTGCGCATGTTCCGCGAACTGACGGCCCTGGGCCGCCTTGAGACCCTCGCGAACCTCGATGCGCTGCCCTCGCTGGTGGCGATGGATGCCGAATCGGCGTACACGTCGTGGCAGCTCACCCTGCATGGGGATATTCCCCGCGCCAAGGTCGACGCCGTCTTCGACTGGGTCGACGGTGATTGCGAGCTTGCCGTCACCGAGCGCAAGAGCGCATCGCCTGCCGTGTCGTCCACGACGCCGGCTGCCGCAACGCCAAATGGTCCGCGCGCCGTGCGCGAGGTGGCTGCCAACCCCGATGCACAGTCCATCCGCGTGGGTACGGAAAAAATCGACCTGCTGATCAATATGGTCGGCGAGCTGGTGATCACCCAGTCGATGCTCAGCCAATTCGCCGACGGCGTTGATGCCGCCGGCCTTGAGCAGTTCCGCGCGGGCCTGGCCATGCTGGCGCGCAATACGCGCGAACTGCAGGAAAGCGTGATGGGCATCCGCATGCTGCCCATCAGCCACGTCTTCAATCGTTTCCCGCGACTGGTACGCGACCTGTCGCAGAAGCTGGACAAGAAAGTGAGCCTGGATCTGCGCGGTGAAACCACGGAGCTGGACAAGAGCGTGCTGGAGAAGATCGGCGACCCGCTGGTTCACCTGGTGCGCAATGCGATCGATCATGGCTTCGAATCCACTGCGCGCCGCCGCGAGGCAGGCAAGAACGAAACTGGCACGCTACGCCTGGAGGCCTTCCACCGGGGCGGGTCGATCGTGGTGGAAGTGGCCGACGATGGCGCAGGGCTCAACCGCGAGGCGATTATCGGCAAGGCCATCGAACGCGGCCTGCTGAGCTCCGGCGACGGGCTCTCCGACGACGATGTCGCCGAGCTGATCTTCGCCCCGGGGTTCTCCACTGCTGCCGCCACCACCGACCTTTCCGGCCGTGGCGTGGGTATGGACGTGGTGCGCCGGAACGTCAACGACCTGGGCGGTTCGGTAGCCATCCGCAGCGTAACGGGGAAGGGAACCACCTTCACCATCACGCTGCCGTTGACCCTCGCCATCATCGATGGCCTTACCGCCAGCGTCGCCGGCGAGACGTACATCGTGCCGCTGGTGTCGATCATTGAATCGGTGCAGATACAGGCCGATGGCGTGAAATCCGTGGCCGGCGGCGGGGAGCTGTTCCGCTTCCGCGATGCATGGCTGCCGATCGTACGCATCGCCGACGCTTTCGGTTGCGCCGGTTCGCGCCGCGGCATCGGCGAAGGCATCGTGATCGTGGTCGAGGGCGAAGGCGCCCGTTTGGGCCTGTTCGTGGACGAACTGATCGGCCAGCAGCAGGCGGTGGTGAAGTCGCTCGAAGCGAACTACCGGCGAGTATCGGGAATTTCCGGCGCCACCATCCTTGCCGATGGCGCGGTGGCGCTGATCGTGGATATCGCGGGACTGGTTCGCCAGCAATCGCGGCGCAAGGCGGCATGAATATTCAAGGGTAGCCCCCGGGCTGCCGATAGCTCGATGAACGAATCTAAGGGGCGGGCATGAACCCCGCAGGTGACGAACGATGAACGATGCAGCAAACCAGGCCATGGATGCCACGCAATACCTCACCGTGAACCTCGCCAACGAGGAATACGGCGTGGATATCCTTGCCGTACGCGAAATCCGCGGCTGGACTCCGGTTACCCGCATCCCGCAAGCACCGTCCTACGTGCTTGGCGTGCTGAACCTGCGCGGCGCGATTGTGCCCGTGCTGGACCTGCGCCTGCGCTTCGGCCTGGTACGCGAGGAATACACCGCCACTACCGTCACCGTGATCGTCGCCGTCGCCGGCAGGAATTTCGGCGTGGTGGTGGATGCGGTATCCGACGTGGTCGATGTCGAGGCTGCCGCGGTACGCCCGGTGCCCGACATGGGCACGGCGGTGGACACCGAATACCTCAAGGGATTGACCTCCGTCGGCGAGCGCATGGTGTTGCTGCTCGACGTGGACCGCTTGTTGCAGCCGCAGGACGCGCAGATGCTCGAGGCCGCGCTACCCGCGGCGGCCGACGTGAAAGCAGTGGCATAACAGGATCCATCATGAAGAAGCTGAAGTTAAAGTTGAAGATGCCCGCGTTGTCCGTGCGTAACCGCCTGGTCGGCGTGCTTGGGTTGCTGGTGGTGATGCTTGTCGGCGGCGCCGTCATCGGCCTGGGCTCGATGTACCGCCAGAACGAGGGTACGCGGCAGATCTACGAGGAAGAACTCGAGCCGGCGCAGCTGATCAGCGAGGTCAATACCAACGCCTTGCAGGCTTTCATCGTGCTCGGCGAGGCAGCTTCGCAGATCGCCAAGCCGGACCAGGTCAAGCAGAAGGTCGCCGAGTTCGACAAGCTGCAAGCGCGCCTGGACGTGATCAAGAAGAAGTTCGACACGTATCCGAAGTCCGCAAGCGTTGCAGCAGCTTACAAAGACTGGCATTCCACCGACCAGGACTATATCCAGGCCAAGGCCGACGTCGTCGATGCGCTCAAGCAGGGCGACGCCGGCGCCAGCGACTCGCTGGAACTGGAGATGCGCCCGCTGCTGATGCAGCGCCAGGAGGCGCTGGCCAAGCTGGTTGAAGCGCAGCGCGCCGATGCCGAGGCCATCTTCAACGCCCAGGTCTCGACCTACAAGAAGATCCGCGTGGTTTCCATCGCTGCCCTGGCGCTGGGCCTGCTCGTATCGCTGGTGATGGCGACCCTGTTGATCCGCTCCATCGTGCGCACGCTTGGCTATGCGGTGAAGGTGGCCAACGAGATTGCCGAAGGCAAGCTCGGCCATAACATCGAAACCCGTCGCGATGATGAACTGGGCCGCCTGCTCGAAGCCTTCCGCAGCATGGACCAGCGCCTGGTGGGCATCGTCGGCGAAGTGCGCCACGGTTCCACGGCCGTCTCCAGCGCCTCGCAGCAGATCGCCCGCGGCAACGACGACCTTTCCCAGCGCACGCAGGAACAGGCGTCCAGCCTTGAGGAAACCGCTTCCTCGATGGAAGAAATGACCTCCACCGTGAAGCAGAACGCCGAGAACGCCAGCCACGCCAACCAGCTGGCCCGCGGTGCCCGCGAGCAGGCCGAACGCGGTGGCGAAGTGGTGGCCCAGGCCGTCACTGCCATGCGCGAGATCAACACCTCCAGCCGCAAAATCGCTGACATTGTCAGCCTGATTGACGAGATCGCCTTCCAGACCAACCTGCTGGCTCTGAACGCGGCAGTGGAAGCTGCACGTGCCGGCGAGCAGGGCCGCGGCTTCGCCGTGGTCGCGACCGAAGTCCGCAACCTTGCCCAGCGCAGCGCCGGCGCAGCCAAGGAAATCAAGGGCCTGATCAACGACAGTGCCGAGAAGGTGCGCACCGGTTCGGAGCTCGTGGACCAGTCGGGCAAGGCGCTGGCCGAGATCGTCGACAGCGTGAAAAAGGTAACCGACATCGTTGCCGAGATCGCTGCTGCCAGCCACGAACAGTCCGCGGGCATCGACCAGGTCAACCACGCCGTGCTGCAGATGGACGAAATGACCCAGCAGAACGCGGCCCTGGTGGAAGAAGCCGCAGCCGCCGCGCGTGCCATGCAGGAGCAGGCCGGCGAGCTTTCACGCCAGGTTGGTTTCTTCCGCTTCGGCAACGAGGCCGAGGCCGCCGTGGCGGTTACCAGCCCGGTCGTCCGCGCCAAGGCCCAGGCCAATGAAGTCAGTGCCATCCTGGAAGCGGTGCGGCAATCGCAGCCGGCCCGCGCCACGCGCGCGGCCGAGACGGCCGATAGCGGCGCCTGGAAGGAATTCTAAGTGAATGCCCGGCCCCTGGATGACGGCGATCCCGCCGCGCCTGCGGGCGTGGGCGGGCCCGTGCTGGGCGATGCAGAGTTCGAGTTCCTGCGCCAGTTCGTGCTCACCCATTGCGGCATCAGCCTGGGCGACCACAAGCGGCAATTGGTGCAAGGGCGCCTGTTGCGCCGCCTGCGCGCGCTCAAGCTTGACGGGTTCGCGGCCTATTGCCAGCTACTGCGCTCCGATCCGGACACGGAGATGGGCGAACTGGCCAGCGCGATCAGCACCAACGTCACCTCGTTCTTCCGTGAGGTGCATCACTACGACTTCATTGCCAACGAGCTCTTGCCCCGTTGGTTGAACGAAAAGCGCCATGGCCGCCTGCGCATCTGGTCGGCCGGCTGTTCCACGGGTGAAGAGCCCTACGCCATGGCCATGGTGTTGGCCGAAGCACTGGAAAAATCCGGCGCACAGATCGATGCGAAGATCCTTGCCACGGATCTTTCGCCGCAGGCCCTGCGCACCGCGCGCGAGGGCGTGTACGCGATCGACCGCCTGGCTGGTGTCGAGGAAAGCCGCCGCCAGCGCTGGTTCCAGCGCGGCGAGGGCAGTTACGCCGGCCTTGCCCGCGTGCACCCGCGCCTGCGTGAGCTGGTGACGGTGCTGCCGCTGAACCTGTTGCACGAATGGCCGATGCAGCACGCCTTCGATGCGATCTTCTGTCGCAACGTGGTGATCTATTTCGACAAGCCGACCAAGCAGCGGTTGTTTGCGCGCTACGCGCGGCAGCTGGTGGACGGCGGTTACCTTTTCCTCGGGCATTCCGAATCCATGTATGGCCTCTCCGAGGACTTCGACCTGGTGGGACGCACGATCTACCGGAAGCGCACCGCATGACTCCCATGCCCCTGTCGCCGCCGCGCACCTTCGTCGGTTTCGACCCGCAACGCGTCCTGCCCGGCTTTGAGCACGTGCGGCGGTTCTGGGACCCGGCGCAGGACTGCGTGACGGTGAAGATCCTGCCCGGCGAGTTCTATGTCAGCGCCCAGCACGAGATGGTGTCCACGGTACTTGGTTCGTGCGTCTCGGCCTGCGTGCGCGACAAACGCCGCGGGATCGGCGGCATGAACCACTTCATGCTGCCCGAGCCGACAGGCCCGCGCGATGGCTGGACGGCCACCGTGAGCCGTGGCGCCCGCTATGGCAACGACGCCATGGAGCAGTTGATCAACTCCATCCTGCGTGCCGGTGGCCAGCGCCAGGATCTGGAAGTGAAGATCTTCGGCGGCGCCCGCGTGCTCGCCGCGATGACCGACATCGGCCAGCGCAACATCGATTTCGTCCGCAAGTACGTGGCGGCGGAGGGCCTGGAGCTGTGCGCTTCGGACCTGGGCGACGTCTATCCCCGCCAGGTGCAGTTTTTCCCCCATTCGGGGAAAGCCAGGGTCCGGCACCTGCGGGCGGTCCACGACACCACCCTGGTCGAACGTGAACGGCGCTACCTCAAGCGTTTGGCCAACGATCCGATAAAGGGGGAAGTGGAGCTTTTCTGAAGCTCCCCTTCGCCCGGGCATTCCGTAGCAAGGCAACAGGTACAGGCACTGGTAACCCATGCAAAAAGTCCGCGTCCTCATCGTCGACGACTCCGCCCTGGTGCGGCAGTTGCTGACGACCATGCTTTCCTCCGATCCGGCGATCGAGGTGGTGGGCGTGGCTGCCGATCCATTGATCGCGCGCGAGAAGATCAAGGCGCTCTCGCCGGATGTCCTGACGCTGGACGTGGAAATGCCGCGCATGGACGGCCTGACCTTTCTTGAGAACCTCATGCGGCTGCGGCCGATGCCGGTGGTGATGGTGTCCAGCCTCACCACCGCCGGGGCCGATGTCACCCTGCGCGCGCTGGAACTTGGCGCGGTGGATTTCTTCGCCAAGCCCGACAACGACCTGGCCAACAACCTGCCTGAGAACACCCTGGCGATCTGCCAGAAAGTCCGCCTGGCAGCCGCGTCCCGACCGAAGGCTCGTTCCGTGGACGTTGCCAGGCTCGAGGTACCCCCGCGCTTGACCGCCGATGCGGTGTTGCCGATGACCCAGGCGGCCGGAAGCCGCGGCGGCCAACGCGTCATTGCCATCGGCGCCTCCACCGGCGGTACCGAGGCGATCCGCGTGGTGCTGGAGGCCATGCCGCCCGACGCGCCGCCGATCGTCATCACCCAGCATATTCCCGCCGCGTTCTCAGGTCCCTTTGCCGAACGCATGGACAAGTGCTCGGCCATGCGCGTGGTGGAAGCCCGCGACGGCCAGCCGATACAGCCCGGCCATGCGTACATCGCACCGGGCAGCCACCACCTGCTGGTGGTGTGGAACGGTGCGAGCTATGTATGCCGCCTGCATGATGGCCCGCCGGTGAACCGGCACAAGCCGAGCGTCGACGTGCTGTTCCGCTCGGTGGCCGCCAGCGTCGGCGCCGCCGCCATCGGCGTGCTGCTGACCGGCATGGGCGACGACGGTGCCCGTGGCCTGGGCGAACTGCGCCAGGGCGGCTCGCCCACCCTGGTGCAGGACGAGGCATCCTCGGTGGTCTGGGGCATGCCCGGTGCCGCTTTCAAGGCAGGCGCCGCCGACCAGGTGCTGCCGCTGGACCAGATCGCCGCGCGGGTACTCGCGTTATCCCATCTTCCCATTGCCGCCGCGCCGACGCGCGTGGCGAGCTGAACCGTAAAGGCAACATCATGGACGTCAATCATTCCCGCGACAGGCTGGTCGGCTTCGTCATCAGCGCCCTGGCCATGGTGGCCGTGCTGGCCTTCCACGGCGCCTGGGTGGCACCGCTCGCGGTCGCCGTGCTTGCCGGCTGCTGGATCGTGCTGTTCCACCGCCGCGGTGCTGCCGTGGAGGTGGTGGAAGCCTCCTCCAACGATCCGGTCGCCGTGCGCGAGGCCATGGAAGAAGTGCGCAGCGCCATCGTCGACGAACTGGGCCACGCCAGCCGCGAGTTGCACCAGGCGCTGGACCTGCTGCGCGATGCCGTGGCGGAACTGGGCGGCGGCTTCGACGGTCTTTCCCGCAAAACCGGTATGCAGCAGGCGTTGTTGCGCCAGATCATCGAAGCTTCGGGCAAGGGAATTTCCGTACAGGACTTCGCCGCCCACACGGGCGATCTGCTCGAGCACTTCGTCGGCCTGATCGTACAGTTGTCCCGCGAAAGCCTGCGCATTGTCTACCGCATCGACGGCATGAGCCGTGAGATGGACGCGGTGTTCGCGCTACTGAAGAACGTCAACACCATCGCCGAGGAAACCAACCTGCTGGCGCTCAACGCCGCCATCGAGGCCGCGCGCGCGGGTGAGTCCGGTCGTGGTTTTGCCGTTGTCGCCGGTGAGATCCGCAACCTTGCCCAGCATTCGAACCAGTTCAACGAGAAGATCGGCACCCACGTGGAGCGCTCGCGCAAGTCCATGGAGCAGTTGCGTGAGCTGGTCGGCGCCATGGCCTCGCAGGACATGAGCGTGGCCCTGGCGGCAAAGGGCGGCATCGACGGCATGATGGTGCACCTGACCGAAAGCGATGCGCGCACCAATGCCGCCGCGGACGAAGCAGCCACCATCAACCGCGGCCTGGGCGCTGATGTATCGACCACCATCCGTTCGCTGCAGTTCGAGGACATCCTCAGCCAGCTGCTGCACCAGACGCGCACGCGCCTGGTGGAACTGCAGGAGATCACCGCGGACTGCACCCGTGACATCGAGGAGCTCGCCTGCGCCTCCACCGATGCCACCGAACTTACCGATCGTGCCCAGAAAATGCGCGCCCGCCTGGCCGAGCAGCGCGAGAAGGCCCGTCTTCGTTCGCGTGGCCCCGCTCTGCAAACCTCGATGACCGCCGGCGACATCGATCTGTTCTAGACATCAGGAGAACCCCATGTCGCTCGACGTCCACCATGATCCAGAACACAACTGCCTCACCCTGCACCTGGGCGAGCGCTTCGATTTTTCCATGCACCGTGCCTTCCATGATGCGTGCCTTGCCGAGGGCAACAGCGCTCGCAGCTATGTCGTGGACCTGGGCGAAGTAGGCACCATGGATTCCTCGGCGCTGGGCATGCTGATGCTGCTTCGCGAACACGCCGGCGGCGACCAGGCCGAGATCCGCATCGTCAATGCCAGCTCGGACCTGCGCAACACGCTGCGAATCGCCGGCTTCGACCGCCTGTTCACCGTCCACTAACCTTCCTTCCGCCGCCGCCACCGGCTGCGGACAGGCCATGGCTGGTGCGATATCCCACGGCGATCATGTCGCCGTGACCGAAGTTGTGCGTTAATGATCACGATGAACGCCCAGCTGCCCGACCAACACGGACGCACCAAGCGCAAGTTGCGGATTTCCCTCACGGATCGCTGCAATTTCCGCTGCACCTATTGCATGCCTGAACATCCGACGTGGCTGCCCCGGGCACAACTTCTTTCCGGACCGGAGCTGCTCAGGCTTGCCGGTCTATTCATCGACCAGGGCATTACCCAGATCCGCCTCACTGGCGGTGAGCCCCTGCTGCGGCCAGACCTGCTGCCCCTGGTGGATGAATTGCAGGGCCTGAGGTCCCGCGGCCTGGAGCGCATTTCCATGACTACCAACGCCTCGCGCATGGCGCCTGTGGCGTCCCGTCTTGTCCAGGCCGGCATCGATGATTTCAATGTCAGCCTGGACGCCATCGATGCAGACACGTTCAAGAACATGACCGGCCGCGGCATCGCACCGGTGCTCGAAGGCATCCAGGCGTTGCAGGATGCAGGCGCTTCGGTGAAGCTCAATGCCGTCGTGGTACGCGGGCAGAACGAACACCAGGTGCTGCCCCTGCTGGAATGGTCCATGCAGCAGGGCCTGCCGTTGCGTTACATCGAATACATGCCGCTTGATGCCCCCGGCCACTGGCAGCGCGAGAGCGTGGTGGGCGAAGACGATATCCTGGCGGCCATCGGCGTTGCCCACGACGTGGAAAAACTCCCGCGCGGCGCGGACCCGGCAAGTCCCTACCAGATAGACGGCCATTTCCCGCTGGGCATCATTTCCACCGTGACGCATCCGTTCTGTGCATCGTGCGATCGCCTGCGCATCACGGCCACTGGCGAGCTTTACACCTGCCTGTTTTCCCGGTTAGGCACCCCGCTCGGCGTGCGCATGCGCGCCGGCGATGACGATCAGGCGATCGTCCACCTGCTTCGCCGCGCAGTGTGGAACAAGGAACCCGGCTACGCGTCGACGCCAGGACCGGTGGACCGGCCCGTGCTGATGCATGCGATGGGTGGTTGACGAACACGCAATGGAACCCGCATGACAGCCGTGACCTTCGAATTCTTCGCCAACGTCGCCCGCCTGGCGGGTGCTTCCCAGATCGCCGTGGAAGTGGGTGACGCCGCCACGGTAGGCGATGCCATCGCCGCACTCAAGGCCTTGCGTCCGGACCTCGCCGGTGCCGTGGAGGCCTGTGCCTGCGTCAGCGGTGACGCCATCGTGCGCCGCCGTGATCCACTACCGGCTGATCGACGCATCGCCCTGCTGCCGCCCGTGGCGGGAGGCTAGGCCATGGCTTTCCTTTCGTACCAGCCGCTGTCCATCGATACCTTGCTGGAACTGGACGCCCATCCCGAATGCGGTGGCCTGGCCCTTTTCGTCGGCACCGTGCGCGACGAACACCTCGGCCGCAAGGTTGCCGGCCTGGCCTATACCGCACATGAAGGCGTGGCCTCGCGCCTGATCGGAGAGATCGAACAGCGTACGCGGGAGAAATTCGGCGTGCCGTACTGCCGCATCCAGCATCGGCTGGGAAAGCTTGCCATCGGCGACCTGGCGATCGCCTGCGTCGTGCGCGCGCCGCATCGAGCCGAGGCGTTCGAGGCATGCCGGTGGGCCGTGGATGCCGTCAAGCACGGCGTGCCGGTGTGGAAGGAAGAATTTTACGCTGATGGCAGCAGTGCGTTCGTCGAGGGCTGCTGCATCCGCGACGACTTCGACGATGACCCGACGCACCATCACCGGCATCCTCACCAGGACTTCAAAACAGCATGAAAGACGTCGGCATGAAGCCGGACTCGCTGCGCTCGGCGCAGGCGACGGCCACCCTGCATGCACCCGCGCACTGCATCGAGTTGCTGCGAAGCGGCAACACGGAAAAGGGCGACGCCCTGAAGACCGCGCGCGTGGCCGGCATCCTGGCCGCCAAGCGCACCGATGAACTCATCCCGCTTTGCCATCCACTGCCGATCCATGCCGCGGAGGTTACTTTCGAACTGGGCGATGGTTATGTGGTGGTGACGGCCCAAGTGCACACCATCGGGCCGACAGGTGTGGAGATGGAGGCGCTGACCGCCGCAAGCCTGGCCGCGCTAACGTTGTACGACATGTTGAAGCCCTACGCCGAGCCTGAGCAATTGCACATCGAAGCGTGCCGGCTGCTGGAGAAGAAGGGCGGCAAGTCGCATTACCGTCGCCGCCTGCGCGCAGCGAAGGCGGCGGCCATCGTGGTGCTGTCTGATACCGTGGCCCGGGGCGACAAGCCCGACACGGCAGGTGTCGCCGCACGACAGGCACTGCAAGCGGCCGGCTTCGATCCCATCGACTACCGGCTGCTTGCTGACGACACGACGGCACTTGACTCGGTATTGACCGAACTCACTGGAGCGGGCGTACCCCTGGTGTTGACGGTGGGTGGTACCGGGGCGGGACCGCGCGACATTACCGTGGACGTGGTCGGAAATAGGCTCACCATGGAGCTTCCCGGCATCATGGAAGCCGCCCGCGCCTTCGGCCAGCAGCGCATGCCCTTTGCCATGCTTTCTCGTGGTACGGCGGGCTATATCGGCCAGACCCTGGTGGTAACCCTGCCGGGCAGCCGCGGGGGAGCCGAACAATCGCTGGCGGCGATCCTGCCCGGATTGGTGCACCTGCTCGACGACGCCCGTGCCGGCCACGCACATCCCGGCGGTTATGCCTGAGCGCCGCCTGCTATCCCTGGCTGAGGCGCTGGCCATGTACGAGGGTGTCGGCGCCTTGCCGACGGTCAAGCTCGATCTGGCCAGCGCTTTGGGCCGCGTTCTTGCAGACCCCTGCCGGGCCGCCGTGGACCTTCCTTCCTTCACCCAGAGTGCGATGGATGGCTATGCCATCCGTGGTGGCGAAACCGGCGATGCCACCCCAACGCGCCCGGTGGTGATGCCGGTGGCAGGCACCGTTGCCGCGGGGGAAGCCCTGACGCCACCGATGCTTCCGGGCACTGCCTTTCGTATCTTTACCGGTGCGCCGTTGCCGGTGGGTAGCGACGCGGTGGTTCGCCAGGAAATCGTCGAGCGCAGTGGCAACGACATGCTGCTGCGCGAAGCTGTTCCGGTCGGTGCCAACGTGCGCTACCGCGGCGAGGAATTGCAACGCGGCGATACCGTTGCCGGCGCCGGCCAGCGCATCAACGCTGGCTTGCTCGGCGCATTGGCGATGGCCGGGGTACATGAGGTCATCGTGCATGGCGCCCCCCGGGTGACAGTGCTGGTGACCGGCGATGAAGTGGCACGTGAAGCCGATGACACCCCGGCTGGCCGCATCCACGATGCCAATGGTCCGATGATCACCGCGTGGCTGGTGGAAAGGGGCTACCCGGCGCCGGTGCGCATATACGTGCCTGACGATCCCGCCGCCGTCCACGACGCGCTGGCACAGGCACTGGACAGCTCCGACCTCGTCATCACCACCGGCGGCGTGTCGGTAGGTGATCGTGACTACATACCATCCACCGCCGAGTCGCTCGGTGTGGAAAAGAAATTCTGGAAGGTGGCGCAGAAACCGGGCAAGCCGCTGTGGTTCGGCCGGCGGGGATCGAGCTGGCTGATGGGCATGCCGGGGAACCCGGGCGCCGTGCTGGTGTGCCTGGCGGTCCATGCCGCGGCGGTACTTGCACGCCTTGAGGGTGAGGCACGCGCCATACCTGACTGGAGCATGGGTGAGCTTGCGCAAGAAGTGGAAAGCGATGACGGACGTGACCGTCTGCTGCGCATGAGCGTCATCGCCGACGATGGCCGGCTTCGACTCGTGCCACTGCCGCGGCAGGAGTCACACATGCTTTCCAACCTTGCCAGCGCCTCGGCGCTGGTGTGGTTGCCGCGCCGCGACCAGACATACGCGGCGGGCGAGTTGCTGCGCTATATCGCGCTGTAGTGCCTTACCAGGTACGGACGTCGGACACCGTCACCGTGTAGTTGGCCATTTCGCTCTGGTAGCGGAACAGGCGGCCGAGGTCGAAGTCGACGCTCTGGCCCGGGGCGATGTTCGAGGTGCCGGCGGGCCAGCCCTGCTTGGTCTGCAGGACGTTACCGGCGGCATCCTTGGCCTCGATCTTGACCTGGGCGGCGGCAGCTTCCGGACACTTGTTCACCAGCTGGCCCTTCATGTTGAAGCGCGGCTGGCCGGCACCAGCTACCAGCTTGACGGCGAAGCCGTCGACGGTGAAGTCCTTCGCGGCGCAGGCAGCGTTGGCGGCAACCGGGGCCAGGAACAGCAGGGCGGCAATGGCGGCGATTTTCATGGTTGGAACCTTGGGCGATGGGGAAACGGCGGGGGCGCGTGCCCTCGTAGCCTCCTCATCGGCAGGTTCGGCCAGACCTTTAGGCCTCTAATCGCACGATGTGCCGGTGTCGGCGCAATGATCGATGAACCAGAGACCGGCAAAAAGCTTCGGATCGATCGAATACCCCTCGGCGGCCCTTGCGAACAACCAGGCCCCGGCTTCGGCCCTGGGTACCTCGTGCACCAGGATATTTTCCGTCTCGTCGCCACCCCCGTTGCCGACTTTTTCCAGGTCGTAGGCGCGGACGAAGGCGATCATCTCGGTGCTCATGCCTGACGAAGAAGGCCCGGCGTGGATGAATTCAAGCCGGCCGCAGCGGTACCCGGTTTCTTCCTCCAGCTCCCGGCGGGCAGCGTCCATGGCGTCCTCGGTGCCGTGGGCTTCAAGGTCGCCGACCAGGCCCGCGGGCATCTCGATGGTATTGGCCAGGATCGACACCCGGTATTGCTCGACGAACAAAACGTTGTCCTGCGGCGTGAGGGCCACGATGATCACCGCGCCACCCTCGTTGTTGCGCTCGACATATTCCCATCGACCGCGCCGGCGCATGGACAGCCACCGGCCCTCGTATAACGTTTCAACCGGGGCGCGGGCGTCCTCGGGTGCGCGGGGGTGGTCGATCGTCATGCGATGTCTCCTGGATCCTTCGGCTACGCCCATGATGGATGCATCACGTGACGGCGAGATCACGCAAGCGTGCGCGTGTGAGCGGACCGAAACGCAGCTGTTGGCACAGGGCCTCGATGCCGGCGAGATCGCCGGCCTGGCGACGCAGGGCCTCGGCATGGCTGGCGACCGCGACATCGAGCGCGATGCGAGTAAGTCGCCGGTACAACCGGGCAAGTTCTGCGTGTTCCTTCAGCCGCACGGCACAGGCCGCCGCCCCGCGCATGCGCAGGAAGGGCACTTCCTCGACGCGGTCGAGCAGGCTGTCCAGGTCGCCGAAGTGGGCCAGCAGGGCGGCTGCCGTCTTCGCGCCGATGCCAGGCACGCCGGGGATGTTGTCTACCGCATCGCCGCACAGGGCCAGGTAATCGGCCACCTGGTGCGGATGCACGCCGATCTTGTCGAACACGCCCGCGGCGCCCCAGCGGATGTTCTTGGCGAAATCCCATTGCTCGTCGTGCTCGCCCAGGAGCTGGCCGAAGTCTTTGTCGGCCGAAACGATGACGCTGCGGAAACCATGCGCGCGCAGCGAGAAATGCGCGCTGCCGATGAGGTCGTCCGCTTCATATTCGTGGTCGTTCATCACCACCAGCCCCAGCGACTCCGCCACGCGCCGGCACCACTGGAATTGCCGGACCAGGGCCGGTGGCGGCAATTCCCGGTTCGCCTTGTACGCCGGGTAGATGGCATTGCGGAACGAGGTGGTGAGGGAGGCGTCGAAGGCCACCGCCACGTGTTCGGCGCGCGTGCGCTCGAGCAACTCGCACAGAAAGCGGGTAAAGCCGTGCACGGCGTTGGTAGGCTCGCCGTCGACGTCGTGGAATTCATCGGGCATCGAATGCCACGCGCGGAAAACGTAGAGGCTGCCATCCACCAGATGGGCGATGGGGCGGCTCACGGCGTCCACGTCGACACCACCTCGTCCACGGCGGGGCGCTCGCGTTCGGGCGCCTGCATGAGGGGTGTGCCGATGTGCACGAAACCGACGATGCCCTCGTTGGGAGCAAGGCCAAGCAGTGTTGCCACTTCTTCGTCATAGGCAGCCCAGCCGGTGAGCCACTGTGCACCGAAATTGAGCGCCTGGGCGCCCAGCAGCAGGTTATAGGCCACGTTGCCGGCGGCATGCTGTTGTTCTATGGCGGGCACGCTGCTGCCGGGATCGACGCGGCTGACCACCGCCACCACCAGTGGAGCATGTTCGTAGCGGCGGCGTTCCTTTTCGCGCTTGGCGTCGGAGAGGTCGGGACGACGGCTTTCCAGTAGCGTTGAAAGACGCTTGCCAAAGGCGATTTTGGCTTCGCCTTCCAGCAGGATCATGCGGAAGGGGACCAGCTTGCCGTGGTCAGGCACGCGCACCGACACTTCAAGGAGCTGGCGCAACGCCTGGGCATCGGGACCCGGCGCGCCAAGCTGGCTGGCGGGGACGGAGCGGCGGTCCCGCAGGGCGCATAAGGGTTCGTGGTTCATCCGTCGATTTTAGCAACCTCCTGTACGATGCGCGTGGTGCCTCTTCACGGGAGTGTGATCCATGGCCTTTACCGTTGCCGCCCTTCGCGAAACCGCCGCGGGCGAACGCCGGGTGGCGATCACCCCGGAAACGGCGCGAAAATGGCAGGCGGCGGGTGCCCTGGTGTTACTGGAGGCAGGGGCCGGAGAAGCCGCTGGATTCCCCGACGACGCCTATCCGGACGCGACGTTCGCCCATGCGCCGGAGGTCTCGGCGCGCGCCGATATCCTCCTGTGTGTACAACCGCCGTCACCGGCGTGCCTTGAGGCCCTGAGACCGGGCTCGGTGCTGGTGGGTGCGCTGCGGCCACACAACCGGCCCGCGTGGCTTGAGGCGCTCGGCGTCCGGGGCGTTCGCGCGCATTCGCTGGAATTGCTGCCGCGAACCACACGGGCGCAGGCCATGGATATCCTGAGCTCGCAGGCCGCAGTGGCGGGCTATCGGGCGATGCTGATCGCCGCCACGTCGGCGCCGAAATTCTTTCCCATGCTCACCACCGCCGCCGGCACCATCCGTCCCAGCCGCGTGCTGGTGATCGGCGCGGGTGTGGCAGGGTTGCAGGCGATCGCCACGGCGCGGCGCCTGGGGGCACAAACCGAGGGGTACGACGTTCGTCCGGAAACGCGCGAGCAGGTGGAATCACTCGGTGCGAAATTCCTTGACCTGGGTGTCACCGCCAGCGGCACAGGCGGTTACGCTCGTGAATTGTCGGCCGAAGAACGCGCCTCGCAACAGCAGGCCCTGTCCGACCACTTGCGCCAAGTGGACGTCGTGGTGACCACGGCCGCCGTACCCGGGCGGCCGGCGCCGAAGATCATCACCCGGCAGATGCTGTCGGGGATGAAGACGGGGGCCGTGGTGGTGGATCTGGCTGCCGAGAGCGGCGGCAACTGCGAGGCTACTGAAGCTGGGCGTGAGGTCCGGGTGGGCGGTGTGACGGTGATCGGGCCGACGGATCTTGCCGCCGGCGCACCCCTACATGCTTCGGAAATGCTCGCGCGCAACTACCTCAACTTCGGCGTGTTGCTGCTCAAGGATGGCCAGCTCATGGAAAGCCCAGACGACGAACTGGTGACCGCAACCCTGGTCGCGGGGCAGGCCACGTCAGTAGCGTGATGGCTTTGCCCGCCGAACGCCTGCCCGGGCCACCCGGGTTTCATGGCTAGAACGGCTCGTCGCCGGACGGCGGGGGCGGGGGCCCGTGCCTGTCACCGGGACCATGCGGTGGCCGGCCGTCACCCGGTGGCGGACCCATGTCACGCGGCGGCGGCACGGCGGCGTCGGGTCCGACATTCTCCAGGCCGTTGCGCATCTGCTCGGGTGATTGCGCCCGCCAGCGTGCGATCAGTGCCGCCTGCTGGTCGGGCGGAAGGCTGCGGAAGCGATCGAAAGCCGCATGCAGGCGTTGCCGCTGCTCTGGCGTGAGCTCCTTGAAGCGGTTCATGTTCTGTCGCGCCGCTGCCCTTTGCTCCGGTGTCATTGCCTGCCAGCGCGCCACGCGTTCGCGGATCGCCGCCTGGCGGTCGGGCGGCAGCTGCGTCCACTGGTCGGCTCGCTCGAGAAGGCGTTGCTGCCGGCCGGGAGGCAGGGTGTCCCATTTATCCTGGAAAGGCGCCAGCAGGCTGCGCTGGGCCGGGCTGAGGCTCAACCATGGGCGTGCCGGCATGTTGGCATCGGGCCTGGCCATGGAGGCTCTGGGTGGTGGACCAGGCGGGGGCGGCTGGGCGTGCACGGCCAGGGTCGGTACGGCCAGCAGGAGGGCAGCCACGCCGCCGCGCAGGCAAGGGACAGTGCGACGCATCAACGCTGCGACGCCTTGCCAGTGTCGTCGGCGAGCCAGGCATAGAACTGCAGGTGCTCGACCATCGCCGGGTCCGCGCTATCGGCATCCGGCGGCAGGTCGCTGTCTGCATCACCCAGGGCGATCGTGGCCATGGCAGGTGCCATGGTGCTGGCTGGACGCGGCGCTTGCGGCCAGATCAACAGCGCGGCCAGCGCCAGCACCGCGAAGGCGCCGGCAGGCAGCAGCAGCCGGCCGGCCGTGGAGGTCGACGGGCCAGCCATGGCTTCGCGGCGCGCGGCGCGCAACCGCCCGGCAACCGCCGGGTCGATGTCGTGGCTGGCGCGTCGGTAAAGGTCGCGGGCACGACGTGCAATGTGTTCGGAGCGATCGTTCATCGCCATTCCTCGAGTTGGTCGCGCAGGCTTTGCATCGCGCGCGACAGGTGTGTCTTGACGCTTCCTTGCGAGCAATCCATGGCGGCCGCCGTTTCGGCAACGTCCAGGCCTTCGAGCACGCGCAGCATGAAGGCTTCGCGCTGGCGGCGTGGCAGCTTGCGCACGGCCTGGCTCATCTGCGCGTAGGCCTGGCTGTCTTCCAGCCTTGCCGCCGGGCCAGGTCCAGTGTCTGCCGGTTCCCAGGCGGGTAGGTCATCGCCATTGTCGTCCTTGCCGCCGCCCAGCCAGCCGACCACCACCGAGCGCACTTTCCTGCGGCGCTGCAGGTCGACGATGCGCCGGCGCAGGATGCCCCAGAACAGCGGCGACCATTCTGCGGCGGGCTTGTCGCGGTAGTGCCGGACCAGTCGCAGCATGGTGTCCTGTACCGCGTCCATGGCGTCCTCACGGTTACCCAGGTTCAGCTCCGCCATCCGCCACGCACGCCGCTCTACCTGGGCCAGGAAGGCCTCCAGGGTGGCAGGAGCCGCTGCGACATGCTCCTCGAACGCAGTGTCGACGACGGCACCGGCGGTATTCAAGGCTTTGTCGTCCTTCGCAGTGGGCTCCCGCGGCGGCGCATGTTTGTACTCCATGGCATCTACCGGGGAAATAACGCAGCAGCCAGTGTAAGCGTTGACAGGGAAATCCGTATGATGGACGGGACTTGGCCACTGCGGATGGGGGATCGATGGACGGTTTCGTGGCGCTTTACGTATTCATGCTGGCGGCTTTTACCGGGTATGAAATCATCGGCAGGGTCCCGGTGATCCTCCACACCCCCTTGATGTCCGGCTCCAACTTCATCCACGGCATCGTTCTGGTAGGCGCCATGATCGCCCTGGGGCATGCCACCACGCCGCTGGAAACGGCCATCGGCTTCATCGGCGTGCTGCTGGGCGCCGGCAACGCCGCCGGCGGCTACGTGGCCACGGCGCGCATGCTCGAGATGTTCAAGTCCAGCACCCCGGCCGGCCGGGGTAAGCACTGATGGCCTGGCTCGGGATCGCCATCAGGGCCTGCTACTTCCTCGCTGCACTTCTTTTCATCCTCGGCTTGAAACGCATGAGTTCCCCGCGCACCGCGCGCGGTGGCATCGGCTGGGCCGGCGTAGGCATGGTGCTGGCGGTGCTGGCCACTTTCTGCCTGCCGGACCTCGGCAACCGCTGGCTGATGGTGGCGGCCGTGGTCCTGGGCACGCTGGGCGCGTGGTGGTCCGGACGCCGCGTGGCCATGACCGCCATGCCGCAGATGGTGGCCCTGTACAACGGGATGGGCGGCGGTGCTGCCGCGGCGATCGGCGCCGCGGAGCTGCTCGCGGTGAGCGGTCACGTGGTGGAACTGATGGGCGGGGGCACGTTTGCCGCGGCCAACTACACGCCGCCATCGATGCCGCAATTGGTCCTGGCCCTGCTCGGTGGCTTGATCGGCGCGGTGAGCTTTTCAGGCTCGCTCATCGCCTTCGGCAAGCTGCAGGGATGGATCGACCGCCGCTACGTTTTCCCGGGGCAGCGCACGGTCAACGCGCTGGTGTTGCTGGCGGCGTTGGCGCTGGGGGGGTTCATGACCGCCACCGGCCCGACGATGCCGCTGGTGTGCGCGTTCTTCGCCCTGGCCCTTTTCCTGGGCGTGATGATGACACTCCCGATCGGCGGCGCCGACATGCCGGTGGTGATCTCGCTTTACAACGCGCTTACCGGCTTGGCGGTGGCCTTCGAGGGCTACGTGCTGGGGAACGAGGCCATGGTGATCGCCGGCACCGTGGTGGGCGCGGCGGGTACGCTCTTGACCCAGCTGATGGCGCGGGCAATGAACCGTTCGCTCGGCAACGTGTTGTTCGGCAGCTTCGGCGCCGTGTCCGGCACTGCTACGGCGCTTGCAGGTGCGCAGAAGCCCATCGACGCCGCGGACGCGGCGGTGATGCTTGCCTACGCCGAGCGCGTGGTGATCGTGCCCGGTTACGGCATGGCCGTGGCCCAGGCCCAGCACAAGGTATGGGAGTTCTCCCAGCTGCTGATTGCCCGCGGGGTGAAGGTACGCTTCGCCATCCATCCGGTGGCCGGCCGCATGCCCGGGCACATGAATGTGTTGCTGGCCGAGGCCGGCGTGCCCTATGACCTTATCGTTGACATGGACGATGTGAATCCCGAACTGCCCACGACGGATGTCGCCGTGGTAATCGGTGCCAACGACGTGGTCAATCCCCTTGCGAAAACAGATCCCACTTCGCCGATCTACGGCATGCCCATCCTGGACGTGGCGCAGTGCCGACAGGTGATCGTGGTCAAGCGCGGGCAGGGCACCGGTTTCGCAGGCATCGAGAACGCGCTGTTCTACGCTGACAACGCCCGCATGCTCTATGGCGACGGCCAGGCCGTGGCCGGCCAGCTGGTGGCCGGTATCAAGGCGCTGGACGACTGACCACCGCGCGTCCGGCACGGCCGGCGGCCCAGGCGGCCAGCGCCAGGGCCAGCGCGTAAAGTACGCCGTCGGCCGTCGACAAACCGATCCGTGCCAGGCCCACGGTATTGGCAAGGCCCGCATCGCGCATGGCCTGGACGAAACCGATGCCGAAGGCGTTGGCGATCCTTCCCCAGGTCACCAGGCAGTTGGCGTAGACGGCGGCGATCATCAGGGACGCTGCGCCAAGCACCGCGCGTGGCATGGCACCCAGCTGCACCCAATGCCTCAAGCCGATGCCCAGGAACCACCCTGCGGGCAGGGCAAGCCAAGCCAGAGGGTGGGCCATGAGGCCCCCGGGAAGGCCCAGCAGCCGGCCCAGGGGCAGGGCGAACATGGCAAGCACCGACAGGGCGGCACCACCGGCAAGGGCAAAGAGCACGCAGCAGAGCACCCCGTAGAACAGGCGGCTCACGCCGGAAGGATCCGGCGGGAAGGCGTTGGCATGGAAGAATCCTTCGGGCTTGGTGGCAAACGGCCATGATACCGGGCCGGGTTGAGATCGGCGCCGCGCGGCCCGATTTCCATTGGGTGGCGTCATAATGGGCGACTTTGCCGTCGCTGATCGGGTGGCTTTCGGGAATTCCATGAGCGGTTTCAGTCTTAGCAGCGAGCCTTTCACCCTCGAACGCGATTGCGTGGCGGTGATGGTTCCCCAGGGCGAGCAGGTGACCTTGCCCGCTGGCCAGATCGGTTACATCACCCAGGCCCTGGGTGGCAGTTTCACCGTGTACGTCGAAGGCAACCTGTTCCGCATTGCAGGTAATGATGCCGATGCCCTGGGCAAGGACGCACCGCCAGCCATCGAGCTTCCGGCCGACGCGGGTGATGAAGATGTCGAAAAGCTCGTGTGGCAACAGCTTCGTACCTGCTTCGATCCGGAAATTCCGATCAATGTGGTGGAACTGGGTTTGGTCTATGACGCCACCCTTGAGCGCACCGAAGCCGGGGACCGCAAGGTGTACGTGAAGATGACGCTGACCGCGCCCGGTTGCGGCATGGGCGACATCCTTGTCGACGATGTGCGAACCAAACTCGAGCTGATTCCCACCGTCAGCGAAGCCGACGTCGACCTGGTCTTCGACCCGCCGTGGAACCACTCCATGATGTCCGACGCGGCCAAGCTCGAAACCGGCATGCTCTGACAACCTTCGGGGCTTAGGCTCGCTCGATATTTCCTACGCGCGCACGTCGGGCGGCGTCATTGCCTACGGCAGCGAATGGTCGTGCACGGCTGCATGGATGGCCACGGGAAGTCCACAGTTTCCAGGCGGGCAATGTTGCCTGCAGGCGCCCCATGGCGCCATTACCTGGAGAGCCTCACTTGCATACGAATCATCCGCGCGGTTCCCTTGGCCGGCTCGCACTTGGTGCGTGCGCCATTGCGCTCGCTTTGCCGGCATCCATTTCCCATGCCGCCCAGTCCCAACGCATTGATGGGGAATCGTTACACGGCCGTGTTCTGCCCCGTATGTCACGGGCCATCGGCGCGGACCCCGGAACCGACTGGCGGGTCGAGGCTTCCGCTGCCACGGTCCATGGCACCCGCACCGTCAAGCTGCAGCAGTTGAAGGATGGTGTACCGGTCCTCGGAAGCATCGCCACGGTCGAAATGACGGACGACGATGAAACCATCGTCAGCGCCACGGGGACATTCACCCGTGGCGTCGCCACGCTTGCTTCGTCGAAGCCGAAACCGCAGCTCGACGCCGCCGCCGCACGCGGCATCCTTCTTGGAGGGATGTCATTGACGGGCGATGCGGAAGTCACCGAAGGCGCCAGTGAGCTCCTCTACCACGTCGGCAAGGACACCATCGCGCGGCTGGCGTGGCGGGTGTCGGTAGGCATCGGCGGCGAGCATCCCTCGGTGCCGGCGGGTATCGTCGATGCCAGTGACGGCACGGTGCTTGAACGCTGGGACGACCTGATGCATGCAAGTGATGCCGCCAACGGTCCGGGCGGCAACGTCAAGTCGGGTGGCGTGACCTATGGCGTGGACAAGCCCTCGCTGCGGGTCACGGCCAACAACGGAACCTGCACACTACAGAACGAAAGCATCATTACCGTTAACCTGAAGCAGACCACCAACACCGGCAACCGCACGCCGTGGTCGTTCGTCTGCCCAACGAACATCGGCGATGGCATCAACGATGGATATAGCCCCCTCAACGATGCCCATCATTACGGGTCCGTGCTGTTCGCCATGTACCGCGAACTCACCGGCCAGCCGCCGATATCCACGCCGCTCATTGCCCAGGTTCACTACTCGCGGAGCTACGACAACGCATCGTGGAATGGCGCCAGCCGCACGATGCAGTTCGGTGACGGCGGCACTGTCTTCTATCCCCTTACCGCGCTGGATGTGATCGCCCACGAAGTCAGTCATGGCTATACCGCCGACAACTCACGCCTTATCTACAATAGCGACCACTCTGGCGGCATGAATGAGGCATTCTCGGACATGGCGGGCGAGGCAGCGAAGTTCTATGCGAATGGTTCCAACGATTTTCTCGTTGGCGCCGAGATCACCAAGACCGAGCCAGCGCTGCGGTACATGTGTGAACCCGGGCGCGATGGCCGATCCATTGATCATCAGCGCGATTTCAAACCCATGAACAACCACTATTCCAGCGGGGTCTACAACAAAGCGTTCTGCACGCTGGCCAAAACGGAGGGGTGGAATGCTCTCTCCGCTTTCGAGGTGTTCGCACGGGCCAACAAACTGTATTGGTCGTCCAACAGCACGTTCAATGCAGGCGCTTGTGGTGTCGTGGCTGCAGCCAACGACCTTGGAGATTCCGTCGACGATGTCGTCAACGCGTTCGATGTAGTCGGCGTGCATTGCGGGTAGTGGTTCCAGACGGACACGCGCGCATCGCGTGTCCGCTTTTTCTTTCGGACCGAATTGCCTCGTGATAAAAGTACAAACAAGCGTCAATACAATCGCTTGCCTTCATCGCGAAAACGATTTCGTAAATAGTTGCCTGACAGCAAGAGCTTGCGAACATGAGAACTGCCTCACGGTACACCGTGGTCAACCTGATAGTTTGATTCCTGTCGACGGGCGGGGAGCCTGCGCGACACTCCGTGGCGCCGGTGGAGGCCGGCGACGCAACTTGAAGAATCCGCGCTAGCCCGGAAGGAGAGGGGCCGGGCTGCGTCGTCGATCCTCTCGGAGGTCAAAAAAACCACCGGAGCCGCTGAATGCGGCATGTCGTGATGTGGCCGCCGCGGTCGCAATGGGCGAGTGCGCGCGCCACCTTGGGAGGAAAACATGGCAAGTTCATATCGTTTGAACGCACTCGTCGTTGCGCTGGCGCTCGCCGCCGCATCGCAGGTGAACGCTGCGACCGAGCAGAAGATGGTCGCCCAGAGCCTCAATGCAACACCCGTGGTAAGCCTGGCCGCACGACTTGGCCTGGACAATCGATCAGGCCTGGTCGAGAAAGCCTCGCTGCCTACGGCGCATGGCACGCGCACCGTGCGCATGCAGCAGACCTACATGGGTGTACCTGTGTATGGAAAAACCATCGCCGTGGAACAGGACAGCCGTGGCAATGCACTGCTGGCGACGGGGGTGGTCGCTACAAGTCTGAACGCAGAGCTCGCCTCGGTGACGCCGAAGCTCGACCCCGCGGCCGCCCTCGATGTCCTGCAACGACGCAACGCCTTGATCGCCGCCCCAGGGGCGAAGGCTGAGAACACACGCGCCGACCTCTATGTCTATCCCCAGGACAACGCTCCCGCGCGCCTGGTTTACCTTACCTCCTACGTTCTCAATGGCGACCATCCGTCGCGGCCCACGGCCATCATCGATGCCAATACCGGCGAAGTGATCGCGCAATGGGAGGGGCTGACCAATGCCGAGGTGAATGCCACCGGGCCCGGCGGCAACACCAAGACGGGCCAGTACACCTACGGCACGGACTACCCCGCGCTCCGAGTGACGCAATCGGGCAGCACGTGCACGGCGCAGAATGCCAACGTAAAAACGTACAACCTCAATCACAGGACCAGCGGCGGCACGCTGTGGAGCTTCACCTGCCCGACCAGCCAGGGCGATGCCATCAACGGTGCATATTCACCGATCAACGATGCCCATCATTTCGGCGGTGTCGTACACGACATGTACGTGGCCTACACCGGCGCCGCACCACTGAACCAAGTGCTGCTGATGAAGGTGCACTACGGCAACAGCTACGAGAACGCCTTCTGGGACGGCACCCAGATGAGCTTCGGGGACGGCGCCAGCACGTTTTACCCGCTGGTGGCGATCGACGTTACCGGCCATGAGATCAGCCACGGTTACACCGAGCAGCACTCCAACCTCGCCTATACCGGGCAATCCGGTGGCATGAACGAGGCGTACTCGGATATCGCCGGCGAGGCGACGGAATTCTTCGACCGGGGAAGCAACGACTTCCTGGTCGGCGCCGATATCGTCAAGACCAGCGCCGGCATCGGCGACGCCCTGCGCTACATGTGCAATCCGCCACAGGACGGTGGCTCCATCGACAACGCCGCCGATTACACCTCCGGGCTGGACGTCCACTATTCCAGCGGTGTCTACAACAAGGCCTTCTGCCTGCTGGCCAAGACCAGCGGCTGGGATACCGAGAAGGCATTCAAGGTATTCGCGCGCGCCGATGCGCTCTATTGGGGTGCGAACGAGACCTTTAACAACGGAGCGTGCGGCGTGGCCAGTGCCGCGACCGACCTCGGCTTCTCCTCAGCGAACGTTGCCACCGCCTTCACCGGCGTGGGCGTGACCTGCGGCAGCAACGGCGGGGGTGGCGGTTCGGCGCTGGCCAATGGCGTGGCAAAGACAGGCATTTCAGGTGCGAAGGGAAGCGAAACGACCTACACGGTGGTTATCGCCGCCGGGGCCAGGAACCTTACCATCGCCATGTCCGGCGGCACGGGTGATGCCGATCTGTACACCCGTTTTGGATCAGCGCCCACTACCACGACCTACGATTGCCGCCCGTACAAGACTGGCAACGCCGAGACATGCACGGTGGCAGCGCCGAAGGCGGGGACCTACTACGTCAAGATCCGCGGCTACGCTGCGTACTCCGGCGTAAGCATCAAGGCATCGTGGACGCCGTGAAGCCTGATCGATGACGGCCCGCCGGCATGATGCCGGCGGGCTTCTCCCGCGGGGAAAAACCATCTTGCGGACGACGGCGCATTCGCAACGCGTGAGGGAAATTCCTTTCGACGCAAGCACGATGTGCCCACGGGAACTGAGGTGGGCCGCCGCCTCAACCGGATCGCTCCACGACGTAGCCTGATTGCGCCGCCATTCCGTGCGGTGTGTTCATCATCTACATGGAGCGTTCCCATGCCTGTCCGATCCTTTCTCAAGCCGCTCGCCGCGGCTACCGCGTCGTTTCTTGCCTTTTCCGTCGTTGCCCACGCCGGCGACCGGCTTGCCGATTCCACCGCGCGGGTCGCGTTAGCCACCGCTGATGCCGAAGTCGTCGGCATCGTCGTTGAACCGGCCGGCGATGGCTCGTCGTTGGTGGCACGCCTTGCGTCGCGCCTGAACGGCATCCGCGCCGGGTTGGAACTTTCCTATGTGCGAACGCTGGCTACCGGTCATCTGGTATTTCGCGCGTCCGGTGACAGCGCCATTCCGTTTACGACGGCAAACCAGATCATGCAGGACCTCGCCAACGAAGCGGGTGTTGCATCGGTCGAGCCGGATCTGATCATGCACACCATGTCGACCAACGATCCGTACTGGCCGCACCTGTGGAGCTACCGTGCCGATCGCACTGGTATCGATGTGGCAAAGGCATGGACACATTCCCGTGGTGAAGGCGTGGTGGTAGCGATCATTGATACGGGCATCACGAATCATCCCGATCTCCAGGGCCAGATCCTTCCGGGATACGATTTCATCTCCGATGCCTCGATGGCTGGCGATGGCAACGGCCGCGACGGCAATGCCTACGATGAAGGTGATTTCAGTCTTGGCAGGCCATCAAGCTGGCATGGCACGCACGTTGCGGGCACCGTTGTGGCCTTGGCGGACAATGCACTTGGCGTGGCGGGTATCGCTCCCGGCGCCAAGGTCGTTCCGGTGCGCGTACTCGGCAAGGGCGGCGGCTACGGCTCGGATATTGCCGACGGGATCATCTGGGCGGCTGGCGGAAGCGTTCCGGGCGTACCCGACAATCGGAATCCAGCGAAGGTGCTCAACCTCAGCCTCGGCGGCACAGGCGCATGTAGCTCGGTCTACTCCCGTGCGATCAACATGGCCCGGGCGCTTGGCAGCGTCGTCGTGGTAGCTGCCGGCAACGAGAACCGCGATGCAACAATGGTTACACCTGCCAACTGCCCCGGCACCATCACCGTGGCCGCGTCCAATCCGTCCGGTGGCAAATCCTCTTTCTCCAATTTTGGCCGCATGGTGAACATCACTGCCCCCGGTGGCGCAGGCGGCGGCGGGCAAGGCGACATCTATTCGACAGTCAACGCTGGCCAGACACGGCCTGCCGGGCCGGCCTATGCCGCATACGCCGGCACGTCGATGGCCGCGCCGCACGTGGCGGCAGTGGCGGCTCTCGTGTTGGCTGTCGCTCCTTCCCTAAAGCCTGACGAAGTACAGGCGCTGCTTATCGACAACGTCAAGCCCTTGCCTCAGCCGTGCCGACAAGGTTGCGGTTCTGGCTTGCTCGATGCCGGCACCTCCGTGGAAGCCGCGGCGCAACGCGCGGTCCGTCCTTCATGAACGTTCCAACGGGTCCTACGAATCCTGGCCCTTCAGGCTGTGACGACGGGCACCGTCGGGAAGTGGCG